>JBKHWC010000011.1:0-60200 GCA_046569765.1 Alphaproteobacteria bacterium
GCATAAAGCCCCCCAATCGTGGCAGCAGTTGGGAACCGTTCGGAAGATTTTCGGCCATTTCACGATAACCAGTGGGCGTGAGCTAAGATACTGATAAGACAGGAAAGAATTCTTGAGATATTGTTGACGTTTGCGCGCCAAAGCGTGCTTTTTCGGTCAAATCTGGCAGAAATGCCATGATTGGACCTTCAAACTGCTGGTCGGAACCTGCGGAAGCTGCAAGTCTGGCGCCATAACAACGAGGCGAGCAGGCCCCGACATGATTGAGTCTACCCGGACAGCCGCAGCGATTCTCTGCGCGCTTCTGCCCTGCATGGCGGGGGCAGAGGATTACAGCTTCAAGCGGATCAAGGTCGGCGAAAGCCAGCCCGGCAAGCGCATCACGGTGCAGATCGACCCCGAGGAGCAGGCGCGCTATCTGGCCGCGCTGCCGAAGGTCGACCCCTATCCCAAACCCTCGGAGCCCTTGCCGCCGGTCGGGCCCGACCGTGCAGACGAGGCCGAGCCCGGCCCGGCGCCCGCGTCCTCTTATGCCTGGTTCTGGGACAAGGTGCCGCCCGGCCTGGCCGAGGCTCGCGGGCGATTCGACCAGGCCCTGGCGGCTTTGACGCAGGGGCCTGGCGGGGCGGTCGTGGGCGCCCCCCGACTGCAGCATCTTCAGGCGGTGGCGGATCGCTACGGCAAGGACATCCTGCGCGCGACGCTGGATACCAATGTCTCGCCCGCGCTGGTGCTGGCAGTGATCGGCATCGAAAGCGCCGGTCGGCCCGAAGCGGTCAGCCATGCCGGCGCGGTCGGGCTGATGCAGCTGATCCCGGCCACGGCAGAACGGTTCGGGGTCAGCGACTCGACCGATCCGGTGCAGAACATCCAGGGCGGGGTGGCCTATCTGGACTGGCTGCTGAAAGAATTCGACAACGACCCGCTGATGGTGCTGGCCGCCTATAACGCGGGCGAGGGTGCAGTGAAGGCAAACCAGGGCGTGCCGCCCTATGCAGAGACGCGGGATTATGTGCCGAAGGTGCTGGCGGCCTGGCAGGTGGCGCAGGGCCTGTGCCTGACGCCGCCCGAGCTGGTGACCGATCCCTGCATCTTCCGCGTCAACGCCACCGAGACGGCCACGCGCGAGACGCAGGGCGGCTAGGCGGGGGGGCCATTCAGCTTCGCGGCGCCGGCACGAAGCGACGCATGGTCGCCCCGTGCCGGCGCGTGGTGTCAGTCGACGATCGTGGCCTCGGTCGCGGCGCGGAGTTCCTCTTCCGTGACGCCGGGGGCGAGTTCGACGATGTGCAGGCCCTTGTGGCCCACGTCGAGGACGCCAAGGTTGGTGATGATCCGGTCGACCACGCCCTTGCCGGTCAGCGGCAGGGTGCAGGCTTTCAGGACCTTGGATTCACCGTGCTTGGAGGTGTGGTCCATGACAACGACCACACGGCCGACGCCCGCGACCAGGTCCATCGCCCCGCCCATGCCCTTGACCAGCTTGCCCGGGATCATCCAGTTCGCCAGGTCGCCGTTTTCTGCCACTTCCATCGCGCCCAGGATCGCCATGGCGATCTTGCCGCCGCGGATCATGGCGAAAGAAGTCGCGCTGTCGAAATAGGCGGTCTGCGGCAGTTCGGTGATCGTCTGCTTGCCCGCGTTGATCAGGTCGGCATCCTCTTCGCCCTCATACGGAAAGGGGCCCATGCCCAGCATCCCGTTTTCCGATTGCAGGGTCACGTTCACGCCCTGGGGGATGTAGTTCGCCACCAGCGTCGGGATGCCGATCCCGAGGTTCACATACATCCCGTCGCGCAGTTCCTGCGCCGCCCGGGCGGCCATGCCGTTGCGGTCCCAGCCTTTTGCTTCGCTCATCATGCGTTCTCCCGCTTGCGGACGGTGCGCTGTTCGATGCGCTTCTCATGCTGGCCCTGGACGATCCGGTGGACGTAAATTCCCGGCAGGTGGATCGCGTCGGGGTCCAGGCTGCCCAGCGGCACGATCTCCTCGACCTCGACGACGCAGGTCCGGCCGCAGGTGGCAGCGGGGACGTTGAAGTTGCGCGCGGTCTTGCGGAAGACGAGGTTGCCCGACGGGTCCGCCTTCCAGGCCTTCACGATCGCAAGGTCCGCGACGATCCCGCGTTCCAGGATATAGGTCTTGCCGTCGAACTCGTGGTGCTCTTTCCCCTCGGCGATCACCGTGCCGACGCCGGTCGCGGTGTAGAAACCGGGGATGCCCGCCCCGCCGGCGCGCATCCGCTCGGCCAGGGTGCCTTGCGGGTTGAATTCAAGCTCCAGCTCGCCCGACAGGTACTGGCGCATGAATTCGGCGTTCTCGCCGACATAGGACGAGATCATCTTCTTCACCTGCCGCGTCTCCAGCAGTTGCCCGAGGCCGAAGCCATCGACGCCCGCATTGTTCGAGGCGACGGTCAGGCCCTTGACCCCCGAATCGCGGATCGCCGCGATCAGAAGCTCGGGGATGCCGCAGAGGCCGAAGCCCCCGGCGGCGATCAGCATCCCGTCCCTGAGCAGCCCGTCCAGTGCCGCTGCGGCGCTGGGAAATACCTTGTTCATGCCTTGCTCTCTCCTCCCGTCACGGCCCGTGCCGGGCCTTCGGAACTGGCGTGGATCGTGAAAGATTGCGCCCTGCGCTGCCATCCGTAAGAATACGTAGGTCCATACGTAGAAAGGCGCGGGGAATGGATTACGAACGCCTGGCCTTCCGCCATGCGCCGGATGCAACGCTGATCCTGGCCGACCGGGTGATCCTGCGCGCCTCGCTGCGGGTCGAGGCGGTGTTCGGCTGGCGGCCTGCGGAACTGGAGGGGCAGTCGATCCGCCTGCTTTACCCTGGACAGACTGATTACGAGGTGATCGGCGACCGCGCGCGCAAGGCGATGCTGGCGGCCGAGGTCTACCGCGACGAACGCTTCATGCGGCGCAAGGACGGGCAGGTGGTCTGGATGGAAGGCCACGGAACGGCGTTGGACCGCGAGGACCCGCAGCGGCTGGCGGTCTGGACCTATCGGCCGCTGGAGGGCGAGGGACCGGCGGGGGCGCTGACGCCGACCGAACGGCGGATCGCGCGCTATCTGGTGAACGGGTTCACCTCGAAGGAGATCGCGCTGGCGCTGGGCTCCTCGCCCCGGACGGTCGAGGTGCATCGGGCGAACATGATCCGCAAGCTGCAGGTGCGGAACAGTTTCGAGCTGGTCAGTCGCCTTCTGGCGGCCCCGGGGGCGGAGAAGTGACCGGGACGGGGGACCAGGGCGACGCCGTCGGCGGCGGTCCTGGGGGCTGCTCGTCGATGACTTCGTCCTTCCTCGCCGGGGGGCTGGCCGAGGAGGAGACGCAGTCGACCGACGAGGGGGCAACTAGCGGCAAAGCAGGCGGTTCAGGAAGGCCGTGGCATTGTGCTGGATATAGTCGATCTGCACCGTGTCGTCGCCGTCGCCCTTGCAGAACTGGCCCTCGGCATACCAGTCGAGTTGCAGGGTCAGGTTGTCGTCCGCCGCCACCAGCGCGGCCGTGCGCAGGCTGTCGGGGAAGCGGCCGGGCCAGCGGTCGCAGAGCAGCGCGAAGCGGGTCAGCGCCTCGGTCCGGCAGCCAATCGGGGTGGACTGGCGGCGGTCGCGATAGGCCCGGCGGTCCAGGATCGCGCAAATCAGATCGGTCAGATAGCCGACCAGCCTCTCCTCTCCCACCAGCCCGCGCTCGGCCGCTTCGCAGGCGGCATAGGCCATCCAGTGGCTTTGCTCCGGCACACCATAGCGGCGGGCCAGCAGCGCCTCGGTCGCGGCGATGGTGCCAGGGTCCGATTGGCCGGTGACGAAGAGGCCAAGAAGCAGCTCTCCGGTGTAATAGCCGCTGCGGAAGGGCAGCACGGTTCCGTCGGCGAACTGGCGTTTGTGCAGGAAGTCGTGCCCGTCGCGCTGGGCCCGGCCATAGGCGGCCAGTGCGGCGATCGTCTGGTCCAGTGGGAGGGGCGTGGCCTCGGGCAGGCGGGCGGCGCGGCGGTAGTCCTGCAGCATGGCAAGGGCCAGACCGATCCCCCCGGTCTTGACTGCGCCCCCGGTCACGAGGGCCAGGGTCGGTTCGGCCAGCCAGACGGGGCGATCGAGCCTTGCGGCGGCGTAAGCTACGGCGCGGGCCATGGCCTGGGCCGCGCTGGGCGCAAGCTCCAGCCCAAGGTCGTTCACCGCCCGCAGCATGAACCACAAGGTCCCGCAGTGCCGCAGCATGTTGTAGCCCCCGAGCGGCCGGTCCGGCGCACCTGCGGGATGGGCATAGGTGAAATGACCGTCCGGCTGGATCAGCCGGACCAGATGCGCGAGGCTTGCCTCGACGATCCCGCGCAGCGCGCTGCGGGGCAGGGACTGGGCTTCGGCCATCCGGGCCTCCTGTCCGCAGCCTATCGGTTGCGGGCCGTCTGTCAAATGACGCCCTTGTCCCAGGGACGGGGGCTTTCGGCCGCCGCCGAAGCCGCTATGCTGCGCGCTGCCTGCCCGCGTGGTGAAATGGTAGACACTGGGGACTTAAACTCCCCTGGCTGCAAGGCCGTGCCGGTTCGAGTCCGGCCGCGGGCACCAGCAAGCAAACCCTTGGCGGACCCCGTCGCAGGGTGGGCGATATCGCCCATCCTACGGGTCAGAAGACTTCCTTCACCGCCTCCATCGCGACATAGGTCGAGGTCGAGGCGACATGCGGCAGGGCCGAGATCACCTCGCCAAGCACCCGGCGGTAGCTCTGGATATCGGCGGTCCGCACCTTCAGCAGGTAGTCGAAGGACGAGGCCATCATGTGGCACTGTTCGACCTCGGGCACCTGAAGCACCGCGCGGTTGAAGGCGGTCAGCGCCGCCTCGCGCGTGTCGGACAGCCGCACCTCGACGAAGGCGACATGCGCCTGGCCCATCTTGATCGGGTCCAGAATCGCCCGATATCCCCTGATGATCCCGATCTCCTCCAGCCGTTTCATCCGGGCCTGGGTGGGCGATTTCGACAGGCCGATCCGGCGGGCCAGTTCCACGGCGGCGATGCGGCCGTCGGTCTGCAGCACGCGCAGGATGGCAAGATCGAAGCGGTCCAGGTCGATGCGGTCACTTGGCATGGGGAAATCCCGGGATTGGCGACATTCCGACTGTGTATCACGAATTCTTCGGGAAAACAGCCTGCGGGTTTGGGTATATGCTGGCCGGAAAGAAAGGTGCCCCATGCCCAAGGATATCGCCCCCTCCGCCTGGTCCGTGATCACCACCGGGACCCTCACCGACGAGACCGCCCTGGTCCAGCGCCTGGCCGCCGAGGCCGCGCTGGACGGCCCCGCCCGCGCCGCCATCGTCGCACAGGGCGCGGATCTGGTGAAGCGGATCCGCGCCAGTTCCCGGCCGGGGCTGATGGAGGTCTTCCTGGCTGAATACGGGCTCTCGACCGACGAGGGCATTGCGCTGATGTGTCTGGCCGAGGCGCTGCTGCGCGTGCCGGATGCCGAGACGATGGACGCGCTGATCGAGGACAAGATCGCGCCGTCGGACTGGGGGCGGCATCTGGGGAAATCGGCCTCCAGCCTCGTCAACGCCTCGACCTGGGCGCTGATGCTGACGGGGAAGGTGCTGGACGACCGCGAAGGGGGCATCGCGGGCGCGCTGCGGGGCGCCGTGCGGCGGCTGGGCGAGCCGGTGATCCGTACCGCCGTCTCGCGGGCGATGAAGGAGATGGGGCGGAACTTCGTTCTGGGCGAAACCATCGACAAGGCGATGGACCGGGCCGAGGAGTTGGAAGCCAAGGGCTATACCTACAGCTACGACATGCTGGGCGAGGCCGCGCGGACCGAAGCGGACGCCCGCCGCTATCACCTGAGCTATTCCCGCGCGATCACCGCCATTGCCCGGGCCGCCAAGGGCAACGACATCCGCACCAATCCCGGCATCTCGGTCAAGCTCTCGGCCCTGCATCCGCGTTATGAAGTGGCGAAGCGCGAGCGGGTGATGGAGGAACTGGTCCCCCGCGTCCGGGCTCTGGCATCGCTGGCCAAGGCGGCTGGTCTGGGCTTCAACATCGATGCCGAGGAGGCGGACCGTCTGGCGCTGTCCCTCGAAGTCATCGAAGCAACGCTCTCGGACCCTGCGCTGAAGGGATGGGACGGGTTCGGGGTTGTGGTGCAAGCCTACGGGCGCCGGGCAGGCGCGGTGATCGACTGGCTGCACGCGCTCAGCGTCAAGCTGGACCGCAAGATCATGGTCCGCCTGGTGAAGGGCGCCTATTGGGATGCCGAGGTGAAGCGGGCGCAGGTCATGGGGCTCGAGAGCTTCCCGGTCTTCACCCGCAAGCAGTCGACCGACGTGAGCTACATTGCCAATGCGCGCAAGCTCCTGTCGCTGACCGACCGCATCTATCCCCAGTTCGCCACCCACAACGCCCATACGGTCGCCGCGATCCTGCACATGGCGCAGGCGCAGGGCCTGACGCCGCTGGATTACGAATTCCAGCGTCTGCACGGGATGGGCGAGCGGCTGCATGACATCGTGCTGACCGACAACGGCACCCGCTGCCGCATCTATGCTCCGGTCGGCGCGCACCGGGACCTGCTGGCCTATCTCGTCCGTCGCCTGCTGGAAAACGGCGCGAATTCCAGCTTCGTCAACCAGATCGTGGACGAGGCCGTGCCGCCCGAGACCGTTGCCGCCTGTCCGCTGACGGCGGTGGAGCGTCTGGCGGCAATCCCGAATCCGGCGCTGAAGACGGGGCCGGAGCTTTTCGGCGCGCGGAAGAACTCGCGCGGGTGGGACCTGACCGATGCGGCTGATCTAGCGGCCATCGACGCCGCCCGGGCGCCCTTTGCCGAGGCCCGGATCGAGGCCGCCCCGCGGCTGGCGGGCCGCGTTGCCGGGGGGCCGCAACTTGCGGTCCTGAACCCCGCCACCGGCGCGCTGGTCGGCCATGTCACAACGGCGGGTCTGCCGGACGTGGACACGGCCCTGCGCCTGGCCGAGCCCTGGGCCGCTGCCCCGGCCGAGCGGGCGACGGTCCTGAACCGGGCCGCCGACCGGATGGAGGAGGACTTCGGTCGCATCTTCGCGCTTCTGGCGCGCGAGGCGGGCAAGACCCTTCCCGATGCCGTGGCCGAACTGCGCGAGGCGGTGGACTTCCTGCGCTACTACGCCAGCCAGACCACCCAGCCGCATCCGGCGCGAGGGGTCTTTGCCTGCATCAGCCCCTGGAACTTCCCGCTGGCGATCTTCTGCGGCCAGATCGGCGCCGCGCTGGCCGCCGGGAACGCGGTGCTGGCGAAGCCCGCCGAGCAGACCCCGCTGATCGCCACCCTCGCAGTCGATCACCTGCTGGCGGCCGGAGTGCCTCCGACCGCGCTGCAACTGCTTCCCGGCGATGGCGCAGTCGGGGCAGCCTTGACCCGCGACCCGCGCGTGAACGGGGTGGCCTTCACTGGCTCCACCGAAACGGCGCAGGCGATCCGCCGCTCGATGGCCGAGCATCTGGACCCGACCGCTCCGCTGATCGCGGAAACCGGAGGGCTGAATGCCATGCTGGTCGATTCCACCGCGCTGCCGGAACAGGCCGTCCGCGACATCATCGCCTCCAGCTTCCAGTCGGCAGGTCAGCGCTGCTCTGCACTCCGCTGCCTCTATGTGCAGGAGGACGTTGCCGATACCGTCACCGAAATGCTGTTCGGCGCGATGGAGGATCTGGCGCTGGGCGATCCCTGGCATCTGTCCACCGATATCGGCCCGGTGATTGACGCCGAGGCCGAGGCCGGGATCCGCGCTTATGTCGAGGCCGCCCGGACGGATGGTCGCGTGCTGAAGGAGTTGCGGGTGCCGGGGCAGGGGACCTTCATCGCCCCGACGGTCCTGTCGGTGACCGGCATCCAGGACATGCCGCGCGAGATCTTCGGGCCGGTGCTGCACATCGCCACCTTCAAGGCGGCCGAGATCGACAAGGTCATCGCGGCGATCAATGCCACGGGCTACGGGCTGACCTTCGGGCTGCACTCGCGCATCGATGACCGGGTGCAGCACATCGTCGACGGGATGCGGGTGGGGAACACCTATGTCAACCGCAACCAGATCGGTGCGGTGGTGGGAAGCCAGCCCTTCGGCGGCGAGGGGATGTCGGGCACCGGACCCAAGGCCGGCGGGCCGCACTATCTGACCCGCTTCACCAAGGCCCCCACACCCGAGGCCAAGCCGGATGACGCCCGCACCACGGCGGCCGAGGTCACCAAGGCCCTTGCGGCGCCCTACGCGGCGAACCCGCCGCAGGCCGAGGACATGCCTGGCCCCACGGGAGAATCGAACCGGCTGACCATGACGCCCCGCGCCCCGCTGCTTTGCCTTGGCCCCGGCCGGGCGACGGCTCTGGCGCAGGCCGAGGCTGTCCGCAGGCTGGGCGGCCATGCGGTCGAGGCGCCGGGACTGGACCCGCAGGCCCTTGCGACGCTGCAAGACTTCTCGGGTGCGCTCTGGTGGGGCGAGGCAGAGGCCGGTCGCGCCTATGCCCAGGCGCTGGCGCAGCGCAAGGGCCCGATCCTGCCGCTGGTCGCCGCGCCCGACGCGGGCCACACGCATCTGGAGCGGCACCTCTGCATCGATACCACCGCCTCGGGCGGGAACGCCCAGCTTCTGGCCGCAGTGGCCGACGCTTGACCAACCCTCGCGGATCGGAAAGGCTGCGCCATGTTTCCGATCCGCGACCACAACCCCTCGGGCCAGACGCCCTATGTCACCATCGCGCTGATCGCAGCCAGTATCCTGATATTCCTGTGGTATTTCTCGGCATTTTCCGAGTTTGAGCTGAACGCCTTCTTCTTCCAATGGGGCCTGGTCCCGGCGCGCATCACCGCGGGCGAGGGGTATGAGAGCTTCCTGACCTCGATGTTCCTGCATGGCGGCTGGCTGCATCTGGCGGGGAACATGCTGTTCCTCTGGATCTATGGCGACAACCTGGAGGAGGAACTGGGCCATCTTGGATTCCTGGCCTTCTACCTGGCGACCGGGCTGGCGGCGGCGGGGTTGCAGACCATGGCCGACCTTGGGTCCCAGATCCCAATGGTCGGAGCCTCGGGCGCGATCGCGGGGGTGATGGGGGGCTATTTGCTGCTGTTCCCGCGGGCGAAGGTGGATGTGCTGTTCGTTTTCCTGATCTTCTTCCGCATCTTCGCGATCCCGGCCTGGATCGTCCTGGGCCTGTGGTTCGCCCTGCAGATCTTTTCCGGCCTGAACACTCCGGGCGAGGCGGGCGGCGTGGCCTATTGGGCCCATGCGGGCGGCTTCATTGCCGGTCTTGCGCTGACCCTGCCGGTCTGGCTGCGGCGGGGGGCGCGGGGCTATTGGCAGGCCACCAGCGGCAAGCCCCCGCATCCCGAGACGCATTTTCCCCGGTCGAACATCCCGCTGGTGCCGCGGCGTCGACGTTAGCCAAGATCCTCAAGCAAGGATTCTGACAACTTTCGGTCTTGGGAAATCTGGGCCCCGGCCGCGCCGTCAGCCGCGCAGGACGTCGGCGAAGCCCTTGAACAGGCTGTCATTCGCCGCGATCAGCGCGCCGTCCAGCGGATCGGTGCCTTCGCGCAGGCCCTCGACCAGACCGCCGGCCTCCTTGACCAGCAGCACGCCCGCCGCGATGTCCCAGGCGGACAGCTCGCGCTCCCAGTAGCCGTCGAACCGGCCGGCGGCGACATAGGCCAGGTCCAGTGCGGCGGACCCCCAGCGGCGGACGCCGGCGCAAGCGGGCATCAGGCGGCCGAGGTCCTTCAGCATCGCGGGCAGCGTGGATTTTGCGCCGAACGGCACGCCGGTCGCAAAGACCGCCTCATGCATGGCCCGGCGGGCCGAGACGCGCAGCCGGCGGTTGTCGTTCAGCCAGGCGCCCGCGCCCTTTTCGGCCCAGAACATCTCGTCCTTGGCCGGGTCATAGACGACGGCCGAGACGATCTCGCCCTTGTGCTCCAGCGCGATCGAGACCGCCCAGTGCGGCATCCCGTGCAGAAAGTTCGTGGTCCCGTCCAAGGGATCGACGATCCAGCGCCGGGTCGGGTCGGCGCCCGCGGCCCCCCCGGTTTCCTCGCCCAGCCAGCCATAGGTCGGGCGCGCGCCCATCAGCTCTTCCTTGATCAGCCGCTCCGCCTCGCGGTCGGCCTTCGTGACGAAATCGCCCGGCCCCTTGGCCGAGACCTGCAGGTTCTCGACCTCGCGGAAGTCCTTCACCAGGCTGCGGCCTGCCTTGCGCGCTGCCTTGATCATCAGGTTGAGGTTGGCCGAGCCCTGCATCTTCCGCTCCACGTCGTTCCAAGCCCGGCGCTATAGCGGCAAGTGGCCCGGAAAGAAAGGGGCGGGGTCAGGGAACGACCTCGATTCGCGTGTTTTCCATCCCTTCCCAGCGGACCATGTCGAACAGGATCTTCGCATGGTCGGGATGCAGCCGGATGCAGCCGTTCGACGCAGGCTGGCCAAGGCGCTTCAGCTGGTCGGTGCCATGGATCGCATAGTTGCCGTCGTAGAAGATCGAAAAGGGCATCGGCGCGTTGTTGTAGCGGCTGGAGCGGTGATGGCGCGACAGGAATTCGGGCTGGTAGACCCCGGTTGGGGTGATCTTCCCGGCCTTGGCGGTCGAGACGGGCCAGGTGAAAAGGTGCCGTCCCTCGTGGAAAACCTGCATCGTCTGGGCCGAGATCGAGATGCGAACCACGACGCGCGTCGGTGTATCAGAGACCGACGTGGCAAAGGCCGCCCGTGGGACGCAGAGCGCCCCAAGCATCAGCATGACGTCCCGGCGCTGCATGCGGCCCCTTCAGCTGGCGCGTCCAATACTGACAGGATTCCCGCAGACTGTGGCAAGTCAAAGGAAAATCCGGGCCGACGCGGGTCAGGATTTCCCGGCCGCAGGTCCCGTTGCCGGAGCAAGTCCGATCTGCGGGCCTTCCAGTTCGCGCAAGAGCTTGCGGCGGATGGCCTGTGGATAGTCGGTTTGCCGGGGAGCGACCTCGACAAAGGCGCCGGGGCCGCGGATCACCTCGTCGCGGAAGTAGCGGGTGACGTCCAGTTCGTGCTCGCCGATGGCCAGGGCGTTGACGGTGATCCCGTCGAAGGGAGCGCGGGCGTAGACGCCGGCGACCGAGATGCCTTCGTTGTTGCGCCCGTCGCCCGCCACGTCCAGCACCCGGCGGGCGCAGGGCGGGGCCTGGGCCATGAGGTCCGCGCCATAGCGCAATGCCTCGCCCAGGGCGGTGGCCTGGCGGCGTTCCGGGCGGCTCGCGCGGCGGCTGGCCCAGATCGCGGCATCGAGGTCCTCGGGCCGTTCCAGCATCACCCAGGGCTGGATCAGGTCCTGATGGGCCGAACCGCTCCATTGGTAGACGGCAAGGGCGACCGTGCCTTCCGGCCCGAAGATCGCTGCGCGAACATCCTCGTCTTCCAGTGCCGCCGCCAGCCCTTCGGTCTGGATCACATAGTCGGCTGCGTCGATGGAACGGGAGACATCCACCGCAAGGGCCAGCGCAAGCCGACAGTCGGCCAGCGCGGGGTTCGCGCAGAGGAAAAGCAGGAGACATGTCCGCATCGGCGACCTCCTGCCCGGCAGTCTAGACCGGAAGCGGCTGTCCGCAAAGCGTCAGAGCCGTTGCAGCTTCACCGGCTCGCTGCGGGCCAGACGGAGGAAATGCGCCATGTAGGGTTTGGCCACATCCTCTTCGCGGGTCGCGGCATACATGCGCTTGGTCACCGGGTCAGGCCCCAGCGGACGGGTGATGTAATCGGCGTTGGTCTTGACCTCGCGCATCACCCAGTCGGGCAGGACCGCCACGCCGCGGTTCGAGCCGACCAGCATCAGGATCACCGCCGTCAGTTCAGCCGTCCGTTGGGCGCGGGGCTCGACCTTGGCGGGGGTCAGAAGTTCGGTGAACACGTCCAGCTTGTCGCGGCTGACCGGGTAGGTGATCAGCACCTGGTCGCGGAAATCCTCGGCCGTGATGAAGTCCCTTGCGGCCAGGGGGTTCTGGGCCGAGGCGACGAAGGTCGGGTGATAGTCGAACAAGGGGTTGAACACGATCCCCGGCGGCGGCTCGCGGTCCGAGGAGATGACCAGATCCACATCCTCGCGGTTCAGGGCGGGCAGGGCCTCGAAGGCGAGGCCGGCCTTGATGTCGACGTCGATCTCGGGCCAGGCGTGGCGGAACAGCTCCAGCACCGGGAAGAGCCAGTCGAAACAGGCGTGGCATTCGATGGCGATATGCAGCCGACCCGTGCGCCCGGCGCGAAGGGCGCGGAATTCCTCCTCCATCGCGTCGATCTCGGGCAGGATGCGTTCGGCCGCGCGCAGCATCCGGTGCCCGGCGGCCGACAGCCGCATGGGTTTCGACCGGCGGACGAACAACTCCATCCCCGCCTGATCCTCCAGCCCCTTCACTTGATGCGACAGCGCCGATTGCGTCATGTTCAGCATCTCGGCCGCCCGCGCCAGGCCCCCGGCCTGCTGGATCGCGCGGATCGTGCGCAGGTGGCGCAGTTCGACGTACATGAGCAGACCTCATCAAGAAGGTGAAAACTATGAATTGGTCTCACATCGGGGAATCTGCGACAAGGGGCCATCGAAGGAGAGACCCATGACCACGCCGCGTATCAGCTTTGAATTCTTCCCGCCGCAGTCGCTGGACGCGTCGTTCCGGCTTTGGGAAACGGTGCAGGCACTGGCGCCGATGCAGCCTTCCTTCGTCTCGGTCACCTATGGCGCGGGCGGCACGACCCGGACCCTGACGCATGAGGCGGTCTCGACCATCCACCGCAACTATGGCCTGCCGGTCGCGGCGCATCTGACCTGCGTTGACGCCACCCAGACCGAGACGCTGGCCATCGCCGAAGCCTATGCCGCCGTCGGCGTGACCGAGATCGTGGCCCTGCGCGGCGATGCGCCGAAGGGCGCGCAGCGGTTCGTGTCGCACCCGCTGGGCTTTGCCAACTCGGTCGAGCTGGTGGAAAAACTGGCGCGGACAGGCAAGTTCAAGATCCGTGTCGGCGCTTACCCCGAGCCGCACCCGGATGCCGCCGACAGCACCTCGGACGTGACCTGGCTGAAGCGCAAGATCGACGCGGGCGCTTCCAGCGCGATCACCCAGTTCTTCTTCGACGCCGACACATTTTTCCGCTTCCGCGATGCCTGCGCCAAGGCCGGGATCACCGCGCCGATCATCCCCGGCATCCTGCCGATCACCTCTTGGGAAGGCGCGAAGAAGTTCGCGCGGCGCTGCGGCACTTCGGTCCCGCAAAAGCTGGACGAGGCCTTTGCCACCGCCGCCCGCGACGGGCGCGAGGATCTGCTGGCGCTGACCCAATGCACCCAGCTGTGCGACAAGCTGATCCAGGGCGGGGTGGAGGATCTGCACTTCTACACCCTGAACCGCCCCCATCTGACGCGCGAGGTTGTTCGCGCCCTGGGCATCACGCCCGAGGTGGTGCTGGAGAAGGTGGCCTGAGACCTGCCCCCGAGGGGGCGCACGATGTCTCCCTGGGCGGCTTTCCGGTCGGTCCCCTCGGCCCCGGAAAGCCGCCATTTTTCCTTTCGCTTGTGTGGACGCACCGCTAATGTCGCGCCATGTCCAAGCGCATCACCCTTCTGAACGGTCCGAACCTGAACCTGCTGGGCCTGCGCCAGCCGGAAATCTATGGCCGCGAGACCCTGGCCGACGTGGTTGCGAAGGTCACCGCTCTGGCCGTGGAACTGGGGCTTGAGCTGCAGGCGCTGCAATCGAACCATGAGGGCCAGCTTGTGGACTGGATCCACGAGGCGCGGACGGTCTCGGCCGGGATCATCATCAATCCGGGGGCCTATTCGCACACCTCCGTTGCCATTCTGGACGCGCTTAATGCCTTCGACGGCCCGGTGCTGGAGGTCCATATCTCCAACATCCACAAGCGTGAGGCCTTCCGGCACCACTCCTTCGTCTCGGCGCGGGCCGAGGGCGTGATCGCTGGCTTCGGGACCGAGGGCTATCTTCTGGCGCTGCGGCGGATGGCGACGCTTCTGGCATGAGCGGCGGCTTCCGCTGGCATCCGGCGGCCCGGCTGTTCGACAGCGCGGGGAACGAGGTTTCGGCCGGGTGCCCCCCACCCCCATCCCCTCCCCACGGGGGGGAGGGGAGGCGCTTGTCGCCGCCGTCGGTCTTTCCTGACACAGCCCGGGGCCTGGCGGCAGCCATTGGCCATCCCGCGTTTCGCATCGGCGCGCCGGACCAGCCCGCACCCATGCCCGGAGCCCAGCCGGTGTTCGAGACTCTGACCTCCGGCTCGACCGGCCAACCCCGGCGTATCCTGCGGACGCAAGGGTCGTGGACCGCCAGTTTCGCGGTGAATATGGGCTTTGGGATCGGCCCCGGCGCGCGGGTGGCGGTGCTGGGGCGTCTGGTCCATTCGCTGGCGCTGTATGGCGCGGTCGAGGGGCTGCATCTGGGGGCCGAGGTGCATCTTCTGGACGCGCTCCGCCCCGACCGGCAGCGGCAGGCGCTGGCCGCGCGGGGGATCACGCACCTGTACGCCACCCCCGCCCAGCTGCGCCTGCTGGGCGAGGGTCAGGGGACCTGCCCGGACCTGCGTCTGGTCATGGTCGGCGGCTCGAAGCTGGATGGGCGGCTGCGGGCGGCGGTGGCGGCCATGGCTCCGGCGGCAGAGGTGCGAGAGTTCTACGGCGCGGCCGAGACGAGTTTCATCACCCTGGCGGACCGAGATACGCCAGAGGGCTCGGTCGGCCGGGCCTATCCGGGGGTGGAGATCGCGCTGGACCCCGACGGCACGGTCTGGGTCCGCAGTCCCTATGTCTTTCTCGGCTACGCCTGCGATGCCGTGCTTCCCTCCCCCCTCGTGGGGGAGGGAGAGGGTGGGGGGGGCTCCCGGTCGGCCCGGGGCGGCACCCGCTGGCGGGACGGTTGGCTTTCGGTGGGCGAGGTCGGGCGGCTGGACCAGGGGTTCCTCTATCTCGACGGCCGGGCGGGCCGGATGGTGACGGTGGCGGACCAGAACGTCTTTCCCGAGGCGATCGAGGCGCTGCTGGAGAGCCTTCCCAGCGTATTCCGCGCGGCCGTCCTGCCGGTGGCGGATGCGCGGCGGGGGGTGGTGCTGGTGGCGATGGTGCAGGGCGATCCGGGGGCAGAGGCGGCGGTGATGGCGCGGATGCGGGCCGAGCTTGGGCCGCTGAAGGCGCCAAGGGCTTTGATCTGGCAGGAGGATTGGCCGGTGCTGGCTTCGGGCAAGACCGACCTTCGGGCGCTGGAGGCGCGGCTGACATGGCCCGGCTGATCGCGGCGCGGCGGACGGCGGTGGTCCCGCGCGGCGGGGCCTTCGCGCGGCTGGGGATCGAGGACCTTGCCGCGCCGGTGGTGCGGGCGGTGCTGGCGGATGCCGGGATCGATGGGGTGGATGAACTCATCCTGTCGAACGCGCTTGGGGCCGGGGGGAACCCGGGGCGGCGCGTGGCGCTGGCCGCGGGGCTGGGCCAGGTCGCCGGGCTGACGCTGGACCGGCAATGCGCGGGCGGGCTGGATGCGATCCTGCTGGCGAAGGCGCTGGTCGATTCCGGCGCGGCCGAGGCGGTTCTGGCGGGCGGGGCCGAGAGCTACTCCCTTCGTCCCCTGCGGCTGGCGACCGACCCGGACGGCGGGCCGCCCGTGGCCTATGATCAGGCGCCCTTCACCCCCTGGCCTGACCGCGATCCCGGCATGGCCGAGGCGGCCGAGGCGCTGGCGCTGCGGCTGTCCATCCCGCGTGCGCGGCAAGAGGCCTGGGCGGTGGAAAGCCACGCCAAGGCCCTGACGCTGGACCCGGCCGAGATCGTGCCGCTGGAGGGTGTCGCTCGCGACGCCTTCCCGCGCCGCCTGTCCCCGCGGCTGATGGAACGGGCGCCCGTGGTGCAGGGCAGTATC
This sequence comes from Alphaproteobacteria bacterium, assembly GCA_046569765.1. Lineage (GTDB taxonomy): Bacteria > Pseudomonadota > Alphaproteobacteria > Rhodobacterales > Rhodobacteraceae > Tabrizicola. The sequence goes on from JBKHWC010000011.1 coordinate 15,909, forward strand.
ACCGCGGCCACGGCCGCGGTGGCGGCGGATGCGGCGGCTTTGTGCCTGGTGGTCAGCGACCGACTGGCGCAGGGCGGGGGGCTTGCGATCCTGGGCGGGGCGACCGTCGGGGGCGATCCTGAGGAGCCGGGAACCGCCCCGATCGCGGCGATCCGGGCAATCTGGGGCGGCGAGCCGCTGGCGATGGCCGAGGTGATGGAGGCCTATGCCGTCCAGGCCATCGCGGTGGTCGAGGGCGCGGGGCTGGACCCGCAGGTGGTCAATCCGGGTGGCGGAGGGCTGGCGCGGGGCCATCCGGTTGGGGCCTCGGGCGCGATCCTGGCGGTGCGGCTGTTCCATGGGCTCAAACAGGGTCGGGGCCTTGCCGCCATCGCGGCGGCAGGGGGGATCGGCACGGCGCTGCTGGTAGCGGCCTCAGGCGCGTGACAGAAGCGAGGCGGGCCGCATCCGGGCCAGGCTTTGGGTGACCATGCCCGCCAGCACCGCCTTCAGGATATCGCCGGGCAGGAAGGCCATGCCCAGCAGCGCGGCCTCGGGCAGGGTCTTGCCCAGGACCAGCGCCATGCCCGCGATCCCGAAGACATAAAGCACTCCGATCCCGCCGATCACGGCGGCGGCGGTGGCGGCGTATCCGACCGGCAGCGTTGTCCGCTCGACCAGCCAGCCGGTCACGAAAGCCGCCACGGGGAAGCCCACCAGATAGCCCACCGAGGGCCCGGCAAAGACGCCAAGTCCGCCGCGCCCGCCCGACAGAAGCGGCAGGCCCACGGCCACCAGCGCCAGGAACAGCAGCACCGCCAGGGCCCCGCGCCGGGCGCCCAGGACCGTGCCGCACAGCATGATCCCCAGCGATTGCGCGGTGATCGGCACCCCGGCCGCGAGGTCGAGTTTCGGGATCAGCCCCAGAACCGCGATCAGCGCGGCGAAGAGGGCGATATGCGTCAGGCTGCGTTCCATCGTCGTCTCCCTTGCGGCCGTCAGCCCTTTAACCTGCGCCGCCCCTGGCCCGCAAGGCCTCGGCTGCGCGGTCGGCATCGTCCAGTGCGGCAAGCGTCGCCGGGACCAGCACCCGCCAGCGCGGGCGCCGGGGCGATCGGGCGCGCCAGCTTTGCGCGATCTGGTCCATGCGCTCCAGCATCACGGGGATGAAGCGGACGACCAGCGCCATGGCCAAGGCCAGCCGTCGCGGCGCAAGGCCCAGCACAGCAAGCGGTCGGGCGATACGCTGCACCGTGGCGATCATGTCCGACAGCCGCGTGGTCATGGTGACGAAATTCGCCAGCGCCACCGCCGTCACAAGGCGCAGAAGGATCGCAAGTCCCTCGGCCACCGCCCCGCTCCACAGATGCCACAGGCCCACGATGACCAGGAAGGGCCAGAGCGGCCGCAGAAGCCGCAGGCCGTTTGCCGCGAACCGCGCCCCGCCCGTCGCGTAAAGCCCGGCCGTCGCCAGCGCGGGTAGCGCCAGGTCCCCGGGCCGGTCCAGTAGGAAAAGGCCGGTGGTCGCAAGCGCCAGAAGGCCGAGCTTCAGCCCGGCGGGCAGGCGGTGCGCCCAGGTCTCAACCGGCGAGGTCAGCGTCAGCATCCTGCGCTCCGATCCGGGCCATTTCGGCGGTGAAGGTGGGAAGCACCTCGGCAGGTGGCCCGTCCAGGACGATCCGGCCGGCTTCCAGCCAGAGGACCCGGTCGGCCCCCTCCAGCGCGGCGGGATCATGGGTGATCGTGACCAGCCGCTGCGGCAGCGCGCCAAGGCGTCGCGCCAGGCGGGTCTGGGTCGGCAGGTCCAACCCCGCGAGAGGCTCGTCCAGAAGGATCGTGCGCGGCTCCATCAGAAGGACCGAGAGCAGGCACAGGTAATGCCTCTGTCCCTGGCTCAGGGTCGAGACCGGGGCCTGCGCCCAATGGCTGCGGCCCTCACTGGCCAGACAGTCGCGTGCACGGGCCAGCGCCTGCGGCTGGCTCAGCCCCTGCTGGACCAGTCCGAAGGCAAGTTCTTCCTCGACCGTGGGGAACAGGATCTGGTGGTCGGGGTTCTGGAACAGGATGCCAAGGTTGCGCAGGGCGGCCTTGCGGTCGGCGAAGGGGTCGGCGCCCTCGACCAGGATGCGGCCGCTGGCAGGTGCGATCAGCCCGGCGATCAACCGCAAGAAGGTCGTCTTGCCCGAGCCGTTGCGGCCCAGAATACCGATTCGCTGCTGGGTTAGCGACAGCGTCAGGCCGTCCAGCACGACCCGCCCGCCAAGCCGGACAGTGGCCTGGTCAAGCCAGATGCCAGAGGCTGGGGAAGGAAGCATCGGCGGCCTTTCGCGAAGGGACGCGCCCTTCTAGCCGTTGGCCGCCGCGCTGGAAAGCCTTGGACGGCGCCCCCGGATCCGGCAAGGGAGAACCGGCTCCGGGGGCGCCTGCGGCTTAGCAGGGGGCGATGAACCGGCGCCCGTACTGGTCGCGATAGTAGCAATCCCCGCTTGAAGGGGCCGGACCAAGCAGTTGCGAGCCGACGATTCCCACCACGGCACCGATCGCCGCGCCCTTCTCTCGGTCCGCGTCCGAGGACACTGCGGCACCTACGGCGGCGCCGCCAACCGCGCCCAGGGCCGCGTTCTGCTCGGCCGGGGTGCAGGCGGCAAGCGCCAGGGGAAGGAGGGGAAGGGCAAGAAGAAGACGGTTCATGGGACTCTCCGCAAGGGTTCGATTTACGCATCATAACCCCGATCTGCGGGAAGCGGTTCCCCCGATCTCGGCGGGTTGCGGCTTTCCGCCGGTCTGGTCGAAGCCATGCCTGGGAAACGGAACGGCCCGGAGTTTCCTCCGGGCCGCGTACTGGGTCCAGGTCCTGTCTGGCGACAGCGTCAGCCCTGGCGGGCGGCCGCGACCGAGGCCTCAAGGATCTCCATCGCCTCGGCGAAATGGGCGTCGGGAATGGTGATCGGGGCCAGGAAGCGGATCACGTTGCCGTAAACGCCGCAGGTCAGCAGGATCAGGCCACGCTTCTGCGCCTCCATCCGGACACGGCCGGTGAAGCCCGCGTCGGGTTCGGTGGTGCCGGGCTTGCCGAATTCGACGGCGACCATGAAGCCCGGGCCGCGGATGTCGATGATTTCCGGAGTCGTGGCACGCATCGCCTCCAGCCGCTGCTTCAGTCGGCTGCCCAGCTCGTTCGCCCGGGCGCAGAGGTCCTCTTCCTCGATCACGTCCAGCACGGCATTGGCCGCGGCGATCCCCAGCGGGTTGCCCGCATAGGTCCCGCCCAGACCGCCGGGGTTGGCCGCATCCATCAGTTCCGCCTTGCCGGTGACGGCCGCCAGGGGCAGCCCACCCGCCAGGCCCTTGGCCATGGTGGTCAGGTCGGCCGCGACGCCATGCATCTCCATCGCGAAGAGGTTGCCCGTCCGCGCAAATCCGGTCTGCACCTCGTCTGCGATCATCACGATGCCATGCTGGTCGCAGAGCGCCCGGATCGCCTTCACCAGATCGGTCGGCGCAGGGTAGAAGCCGCCCTCGCCCTGCACGGGCTCGAAGATGATCGCGGCCACGCGGGCCGGGTCGAGATCGGCCTTGAACAGCTTCTCGATTCCCGCCATCGCGTCCTTGGTCGAGATGCCATGCGGCTCCATCGGGAAGGGGACGTGGAAGACATCCGGCATCATCGCGCCGAAGCCCTTCTTGTAGGGCTCGACCTTGCCGGTCAGCGACATGCCCATGAAGGTGCGGCCGTGGAAGCCGCCGCCGAAGGCGATGACGGCGTTGCGGCCCGTGGCGATGCGGGCGATCTTGATCGCGTTCTCGCAGGCCTCGGCGCCGGTGGTCACGAAGATCGTCTTCTTCTTGAAGTTGCCCGGCACCTTCTCGTTCAGGCGCTCGGCCAGGCGGATGTAGTTCTCGTAGGGCATCACCTGGTGGCAGGTGTGGGTGAACTTCGACATCTGGTTCGCCACCGCCGCCATCACCTTCGGATGGCAATGCCCGGTGTTCACCACCGCGATCCCGGCGGCAAAATCGATATAGCGGTTGCCCTCGATATCCCAGATTTCACTGTTCAGCGCCCGATCCGCGTAGATCTGGGTCATCATCCCCACCCCGCGCGAGATGGCATCATCGCGGCGCTTGGCGACTTCGGCGTTCAGCATGGTCATTCTCCCTGAGCAGCCCGGCCGGGCATTTTCGCTATTTGATCAAATATCCGCGCCCGGTTCAATCCTGATCCGCGATTCAGCATTCGTTAACCCTGCCCGGTGCAGTCTGCGAATCGCGAACGAGGCGAGGTGCCGGATGGACGGGCAGATTTCCACCCCCAAACACCCCACACCCCCCAGGACGGAGGATGACCGTCTGGCGGCGCTCCGCCTTGTTCGCTCCCGCCGGGTGGGGGCGGTGACCTGGCATCGGCTGATGGCCGAACACGGCATGCCCCAGTCCGCGCTGGCGGCGCTGCCTGGCATCGCCAAGGCCGCCGGGGTCGAAGACTATGAAATCTGCCCCCTGGGCGTCGTCCAGGCCGAGGTGAAGGCCGGCCGCGCCCTTGGGGCCCGGCTCCTGATCCATGGCGAGCCGGATTATCCCGCCGCGCTGGCCGGGATCGCGGATGCGCCCCCGGCTCTCTGGGCGCTGGGCGATATCACGCTGTTCAACCGTCCGGCGGTCGGCATGGTCGGCGCGCGCAATGCCTCATCCCTGGGGCTGCGCATGGCGCGGCGACTGGGGCAGGGGCTGTCCGAGGGCGGCTTCACCGTGGTCTCGGGCCTTGCCCGCGGCATCGACGCCGCCGCCCACGATGCGGCACTTATGGGCGAGGGGCGTACCATCGCCGTCATGGCGGGCGGCCTCGACGTGATCTACCCGGCCGAGAACGCCGCCCTTGCCCGAAGGATCGCCGAAACCGGCTGTCGGATCAGCGAGCATCCCCCGGGTCTGGAACCCCAGGCTCGCCACTTCCCCCTGCGCAACCGCATCGTGGCCGGACTGTCGCGCGCCGTGGTCGTGGTCGAGGCCGCGGCGAAATCCGGCAGCCTGATCACGGCCAAGGCCGCGCTCGATTATGGCCGCGAGGTGATGGCGGTGCCCGGCCACCCCTTCGACGCCCGCGCCTCGGGCTGCAACATGCTGATCCGCGATGGCGCGCTTCTGGTCCGTGGCCCCGCCGACGTGGCCGAGGCGCTGGGCACCGCGATCCGCGAGCCTGAGTTGCACCTGCCCGCCCATCCGCCGCTGCCCGGGCCGACCGCCCCGCAACGCCCTCTGAAGGATGTCGCGCTTCTGCACTCGATGATCCTCTCCCGCCTCGGCCCCAGTCCGCTGGCCGAGGATCAGCTGGTCCGCGACCTGAACGTCACCCCCGCCCAGATCGCGCCCGAGCTTCTGACGCTGGAGCTGGACGGACGCATCGCCCGCCAGCCGGGCGGCCTTCTGGCCCGGATCGACTGACCCGCGAGGAGCGAGCGCAGCGACACGACGAGCAGCCCGCCAGCCCCACGGTTGACATTGCGGCCGCTTCGCCCACATGTTGCCGCGCCATCCGCGGGCCGGGAGTTTTCGGGAAAATCATGCCAGTCGTCGTCGTCGAATCCCCCGCCAAGGCCAAGACAATCAACAAATATCTTGGCCCCGATTTCACCGTGCTGGCCTCCTATGGCCATGTCCGGGACCTGCCTGCCAAGGACGGCTCGGTCGACACCGAGCATGGCTTCGAGATGCTTTGGGAGGTGGCGCCCGAGTCGAAGAAACACGTCCGTGCCATCGCCGAGGCGCTGAAAACCGACGACACGCTGATCCTTGCCACCGACCCCGATCGTGAGGGCGAGGCAATCTCCTGGCACCTGAAGGAGGCGCTGCAAAGCAGCCTGAAGAAGGGCAAGAAGGTCGCCCGCGTCACCTTCAACGCCATCACCAAGGACGCGGTGACCAAGGCGATGAAGGAGCCGCGCGAGGTCGACCAGGCGCTGGTCGAGGCCTATCTCGCCCGCCGCGCGCTGGACTATCTGGTGGGTTTCACCCTGTCGCCGGTCCTCTGGCGCAAGCTCCCCGGCGCGCGCTCGGCCGGCCGGGTGCAATCGGTCTGCCTCCGCCTGATCGTCGAGCGCGAGATGGAGATCGAGGCGTTCAAGGCTCAGGAATACTGGACCGTGAAGGCCGTCTTCCGCACGCCCCGCGGGCAGGAATTCGAGGCCAACCTCGTGACGCTTGGCGGCAAGAAGCTGCAGAAATTCGATATTCCTACCGCAACCGCAGCCGATCTTGCGGTCTCGGCTTGCACTTCTCGAACATTTTCGGTTGCGGCCGTGGAGTCAAAGCCCGCCACCCGCAACCCTTGGCCGCCCTTCATGACATCGACCCTCCAGCAGGAGGCCAGCCGCAAGTACGGCATGGGCGCCAGGCAGTGCATGAACGCCGCGCAGCGCCTTTATGAGGCGGGCTACATCACCTACATGCGGACCGACGGCATCGACATGGCCCCCGAGGCCGTGATGGCCGCGCGGGACGAGATCAAGCGTCGCTTCGGGGCCGAATATGTCCCGGACAGTCCCCGCATGTACAAGAACAAGGCGAAGAACGCCCAGGAAGCGCATGAATGCATCCGGCCCACCGACATGGCATTGGGGCCGGAGAAGATCCGGGTCGAGGAGGACCAGCGCAAGCTCTACGACCTGATCTGGAAGCGCACGCTCGCCAGCCAGATGGCGGCCGCGCGGCTGGAACGGACGGCGGTGGACATCACCAGCCCCGACCAGCAGGTGGCCTTCCGGGCGAACGGTCAGGTGGTGCTGTTCGACGGCTATCTCAAGGTCTACGACCAGGGCCGCGATGATCGTCAGGAGGGAGAGGACGACGACGAAGGTCGCCTGCCGCAGGTGATGCAAGGCGAAAAGCTCGACAAGGGCGGGGTCACGCCGGAACAGCATTTCACCCAACCCCCGCCGCGCTACACCGAGGCGACGCTGGTCAAGCGGATGGAGGAACTGGGGATCGGGCGGCCCTCGACCTATGCCTCGATCCTGACCACGATCGTGGACCGGGAATATGTGAGGAAGGACAAGAACCGCCTTTTCCCCGAGGACAAGGGGCGGCTGGTGACGGCCTTCCTCGCGAACTTCTTCAAGCGGTATGTCGAGTATGACTTCACCGCCGACCTTGAGGCGGAACTCGACGATGTCTCGGCCGGGGACCGCGACTACAAGGACGTGCTGGCGCGGTTCTGGCGCGACTTCTCGGCCGCCGTTGCCGAGACGGCCGACCTGCGGATCGGCGAGGTGCTGGAGAAGCTGGACGATTTCCTCGCCCCGCACCTCTACCCGCCCCGTGCCGATGGGGGCGATCCGCGGGCTTGCCCGACCTGCGGGACAGGGCGACTGCATCTGAAGACTGCACGGTCCGGTGGGGCCTTCATTGGCTGCGGGAACTACCCGGAGTGCCGGTATACCCGGCCGCTGGCGGGGGACGCCGAGAGTGTTGCCTCGGACGGGCGGGTGCTGGGGCAGGACGAGAACGGGCATGAGATCAGCCTGCGCGCCGGGCGGTTCGGGCCCTATGTTCAGCGGGGGGAGGCGAGCGAGGCCAATCCCAAGCCCGATCGCGCGAGCCTGCCTAAGGGCTGGACGCCGGACAGCCTGACCCTGGAACGGGCCTTGCAGCTGCTGTCCCTGCCGCGCGAGGTCGGCAAGCATCCCGAGGATGGGGTGCTGGTCGAGGCGGGGATCGGGCGGTTCGGGCCTTATGTGAAGCATGGGTCGGTCTATGCGAATCTGCCCGAGGTGGAGGAGGTGTTCTCCATCGGGATGAACCGGGCGGTCGAGGTGCTGGCCCAGAAAGCCAGCCGCGGGCGGGGCAGGGCTGCCGCTCCGGGGCCGTTGAAGGTGCTGGGGGCGCACCCGGATGGGGGCGAGGTCCAGGTCATGCCGGGCAAGTACGGGCCCTATGTGAAGTGGGAAAAGGTGAACGCGACCCTCCCGAAGGGGGTGGAGCCGGAGGCGGTCACGCTGGAGGAGGCCCTGGTTCTGATCGCCGAGAAGGCGGGGAAATCGGGGGCGAAGAAGAAGGCGGCTCCGAAGAAGACGGCGGCGAAATCGGCTCCGGCGGGCGAGAAGAAGGCGGCGGCGAGGAAGGCTCCGGCGGGGGAGAAGAAGGCCCCGGCGAAGAAGGCGGCTGCGAAGAAGAAGGCAGGCTCGGCCGAGTGAGCGTCCACGCGTGGACAGTCTGAGGGCCCCAAGGAAATCAAGGGGTTGGTCGCGGGCGTTTACGCAGCCTTAACCGTGGTGTCGCTGCCCCGGAGACGGCTCGTCGATCATTTCGTGCACTCCTCGCTGGCAGGCGGAAGGGCAACCGCTCATGGACCGCGTCGGAGGTCCTGCCGCGTTGTGATATCACATACTTCCGACCTCGCCCCCCACCCCCATCCCCTCCCCACGGAGGGGGAGGGGAGGCGCGGGGGGGAGAGGGCTGCGTGAGGCTTTTGCGTCGGCGGTTCGGCTGGCGCGGTCCATGCGGGGCGCGCGCAAGACTTTTCGAAAAGTCTTCGAAATTTTTTTGCCCGGTTTCCTGTCAGCCGCGCGGGTTGATCAGCTTGGCCATGAGACCGGCGGTGCGCACCAGGCCCAAGGGGCGGCCGTTCTCGGTCACCACAAGTTCCCCGGCCCCCTGCGCCATCAGGTCCATGATCTCGCGCACCGGCGTCTCGGCATCCAGTGCCCGGGCGGTGGCAGAGGCCGCACCCGGCTCCATCACGTCCCGCGCGGTCAGAACCCCAAGCGGGTTCATGTGCGCCACGAAATCGGCGACATAATCGCTGACCGGATTGGCGATGATCTCGCGCGCGGTGCCGCATTGGACGATCCGGCCGCCCTCCATCAGGGCGATGCGGTTGCCGATCTTGAACGCCTCGTCCAGGTCGTGGCTGACGAAGACGATGGTGCGCTTGAGCTTGCGTTGCAGGTCCAGCAGTTCATCCTGGAGCTTGGTGCGGATCAGCGGGTCCAGGGCCGAGAAGGGTTCGTCCATCAGAAGGATCGGTGCCTCGGTCACAAAGGCCCGGGCCAGCCCGACGCGCTGCTGCATCCCGCCCGACAGGTCGCCCACCTTGCGGTCAGCCCATTGCGAGAGGTTCACCAGGTCAAGCTGGGCGTCAACCTTGGGCTTGCGCGCCTCGGGGGGCATCCCCGCAAGCTCGAGCCCGAGGCCCACGTTTTCCCGCACCGTTCGCCACGGCAGAAGGCCGAACTGCTGGAAAACCATGGCGATCCGGGTTGCCCGCAGGCGTCGCAAAGTCTCGGGGTCGGCCTTGGTGACAGAGACCATCTTGTCGCCGTCCAGCACCCGGACCTCGCCCCGCACCACGGGGTTCAGCGCATTGACCCCGCGCAGGAGGGTGGATTTCCCGGACCCGGAAAGGCCCATGAGAACAAGGATTTCGCCCTCGGCCACGGTGAGCGAGCAATCGTGGACGCCAAGGACCTGGCTTGTGGCCTGCTGCACCTCGGCCCGGGTCATGCCCTGGTCCATGAGGGGCAGGGCGCGTTCAGGATCATCGCCGAAGACGATGGAGACACGGTCGAATTCAACGGCGGCGCGGGTCATTTCGTCACTCGCAACATGCGGTCCAGCATGATCGCCACGACGACGATCACCATGCCGGATTCAAAGCCCAGGGCCGAGTTGTTCTGGCCAAGCGCCCGCACGACCGGCGTGCCAAGCCCGTTGGCCCCGACCATCGCAGCGATCACCACCATCGACAGCGACAACATGATCGTCTGCGTGAGGCCCGCCATGATCTGCGGCAGGGCATAGGGCAGTTCGACCTTCCAGAGGCGTTGGCGCGGGGTTGCGCCAAAGGCTGTTGCGGCCTCCAGCAGCGCCTGGGGCGTGGCCGAGATGCCAAGATAGGTCAGGCGGATCGGCGCGGGGATGACGAAGATCACCGTGGCGAGAAGGCCGGGGACCATGCCGAGGCCGAAGAACACCACGGCCGGGATCAGGTAGACGAAGGTGGGCAGGGTCTGCATCAGGTCAAGCACCGGCGACATGGCGGCGTAAAGCCGGGGCCGGTGCGCCGCCGCGACGCCGATCGGCACGCCGATCGCCATGCAGAGGAGGCAAGAGTAGAAGAGAAGGACCAGGCTTTCGGTCGTGGGTTCCCAGTAGCCCTGGTTCAGGATGTAGAGAAAGCCCACCAGGACCAGAAGGCAGAGCTTCCAGGACCGTTGCAGGACCCAGGTCAGCCCGACGAACAGCGCCACGATCACCAGGGGGTTGGGCCACTGGATCAGGCTGACCGTCCCATCGATCAGGAAGGCGAAAGTGTCGCTGATGCCATCGAACAGGGGCCTGGCATTCGCCTTGAGCCAGTCCACGACCTGTTTCGCGGCCCAGCCGACCGGAATTTTCTCGAACAGCCACGGAAATGTGGTTTGCAGCCAGTCCAACCTGTCCCCCCGTCTTGGTCAGCGCGCAGCGGGGCCGGGGCTGTCCCCGGCCCTTGCAGGATCACTGCAGCGCGGCCGTCACGGCGGCCTTGGCGTCCCCGCCGTCCTTGGTGGTCACGCCGTCGAGCCAGGGCTCCCAGGCGGTGGGGTTGGCGGCGAGCCAGGCCTTGGCGGCCTCGCGCGGGTCGGTGCCGTCGTTCAGGATGGCGCCCATGATCTCGTTCTCCATCGGCAGCGAGAAGACGAGGTTTTGCAGGAACTTGCCGGTGTTCGGGCATTCCTGGACATAGCCCTTGCGGGTGTTGGTCGCCACGATGGCGCCGCCGAAGTCGGGGCCGAAGACATCGTCCCCGCCGGAGAGGTAGGTCAGCTTGAAGTTGGCGTTCATCGGGTGGGGCTCCCAGCCCAGGAACACGATCGGCTCGCCCGCGCCGGTCTTGCGGTCGACCTCGGCCAGCATCCCCTGTTCGCTGCTTTCCACCAGCTCGAAGCTGCCCAGGCCGAACTGGTCGGCGGCGATCATGTCCAGGATCAGGCGGTTGCCGTCGTTGCCGGCCTCGACCCCGTAGATCTTCGAATCGAGGGCCTCGGCATGGTCCTTGATCGTGGCGAAATCGGTGATGCCAAGCGCGGCCCCGGCCTCGTTGGTGGCCAGCGTGTACTTGGCGCCTTCGAGGTTGGTGCGGACGGTCTCGACCGTCCCGGCCTCACGGTAGGTGGCGATGTCGCCCTCCATCGTGGGCATCCAGTTGCCCAGGAAGACGTCGATGTCGCCCTCGGCCAGGCCGGCGTAGGTGACGGGGACGGAGAGGAGGTTGGTCTCGGTCTCATAACCGAGCGCCTCCAGCACCAGGGTCGTGGCGGCGGTGGTGGCGGTGATGTCGGTCCAGCCGACGTCGGAGAAGACGATCTTGTCGCAGCCCTCGGCGAAGGCAGAGCCCGCGAGGGCGAAGGTGACGGCGGTCGTCAGGAGGGTGGAACGGAGGGTCATGTGAGGCTCCCTGTTTTTTGTTGATTGACGAGTCAATAAACTTCGCCCTTATTCGGTTTGGCAAGCACTTTTATGGGGCCGCACCAAATGCCGAAGCTCGGGATGGAGCCTATCCGCAAGGAAGCGCTGGTAAAAGCCACCATTGTCGAGATCGGCAGGGTGGGCACGCTGGATGTGACGGTCAGCCAGATCGCGAAGCGGGCGGGGATGTCCAGCGCGCTGGCGCACCACTATTTCGGGTCGAAGGAAGACATGTTCCTGGCCGCGATGCGCCATATCCTGACGCTTTACGGCGCCGAGGTGCGGGGCGCGCTGGCGGCGGCCGACGGGCCGGAGGGGCGGATCCGGGCGATTCTGCGGGCCAGTTTCAGCCCCGGCAACTTCCGGCGCGAGGCGGTGAGCGCCTGGCTGAACTTCTGGGTCCTGGCGCAGACGGTGCCCGAGGCGAAGCGGCTGCTCGCGGTCTATCAGAAGCGGTTGCAGTCGAACCTGGTGGCGGCGCTGCGGCCACTGGCGGGGCGGCGGGCGCCCGAGATCGCCGAATCGCTCGGGGCGATGATCGACGGGCTTTACCTGCGCGAGGTGCTGAAATCGGGCGCCCCGGACGGCGCGGCGGCAGTGGCCTTCGCGCTGCGCCACCTGGAGGCGGAGCTGGAGCAGGGGGTGGGCGAATGACCGCGGATTATGTGATCGTCGGCGCGGGTTCAGCCGGTTGCGCGATGGCCTACCGGCTGGCCGAGGCGGGCAAGCGGGTGACGGTGATCGAACATGGCGGCTCGGACGCGGGGCCGTTCATCCAGATGCCGGGGGCGCTGAGCTACCCGATGAACATGGGGATCTACGACTGGGGTTTCGCCACCGAACCCGAGCCGCATCTGGGCGGGCGGGTGCTGGCGACGCCGCGGGGGAAGGTGCTTGGCGGGTCCTCCAGCATCAACGGGATGGTCTACGTCCGCGGGCACGCCCGGGACTATGACACCTGGGCCGAGATGGGCGCGGATGGCTGGTCCTATGCCGACGTGCTGCCCTATTTCAAGCGGATGGAGGCATCGCACGGGGGCTCGGGGCCGGAGTTCCGGGGCACGGACGGGCCTTTGCATATCACCCGGGGGCCGCGAGAGAACCCCTTGTTCGATGCCTTCATCCAGGCGGGGGCGCAGGCCGGATACCCGGTGACGGCAGATTACAACGGTCAGCAGCAAGAGGGCTTTGGCCCGATGGAGGCGACGATCTGGAAAAGCCGGCGCTGGTCGGCGGCCAATGCCTACCTCAAGCCCGCGCTGGCCGGGGGGAATGTGCAGGTCGTGCGTGGCCTGGCCCGCCGGGTCGTGATGGAGGGCAAGCGCGCGGTGGGGGTCGAGGTCGACACCCGCGCCGGGCGGCAGGTGATTCGGGCCGGGCGCGAGGTGATTCTGGCGGCCTCGTCGATCAACTCGCCGAAACTGCTGTTGCTGTCGGGGATCGGCCCGGCGGCGCATCTGCGGGAGCATGGGATCGAGGTTGTCGCGGATCGGCCGGGCGTGGGCGCGAACCTTCAGGACCATCTGGAAATCTACATGCAGTTCGCGGCCAGCCAGCCGGTGACGCTGTTCAAGTACTGGAACCTTTGGGGCAAGGCCTGGGTGGGGGCACAGTGGCTGTTCACCGGCAAAGGGCCCGGCGCGTCGAACCAGTTCGAGGCTTGCGCCTTCATCAGGTCGAAAGCCGGGGTGGAGTATCCCGATATCCAGTATCATTTCCTGCCAATCGCCGTGCGCTACGATGGCAAGGCGGTGGCGGCCGGGCACGGGTTTCAGGCGCATGTCGGGCCGATGCGGTCGAAATCGCGCGGCTCGGTTTCCTTGCGGTCGGGGAACCCGACGGATGCGCCGGTGATCCGGTTCAACTACATGTCCGACCCGTCCGATTGGGAGGATTTCCGCGCCTGCATCCGCCTGACGCGCGAGATTTTCGGGCAAGAGGCGTTCAAGCCTTTCCTCAAGGAAGAGCTTCAGCCGGGGCCGCAGTATCAGACGGATGCCGAGTTGGACGACTTTCTGCGCGAGCATGTCGAAAGCGCCTATCATCCCTGCGGCACCTGCCGGATGGGCCGGGCCAGCGATCCGCTGGCGGTGGTCGATCCCGAGTGCCGGGTGATCGGGGTCGAGGGGCTGCGGGTCGCCGATTCGTCGATCTTCCCGCAGGTGACGAACGGCAACCTGAACGGGCCGTCGATCATGACGGGCGAGAAGGCGGCGGATCACATCCTGGGGCGGGACCCGTTGCCGGCTTCGAACCAGGAGCCCTGGATCAACCCGAATTGGCGGGTGTCACAGCGCTGATTTCCAAAGGTTTGATCCCGGTCAAGGTCTGGCTCTTTGCCGGGGCGTAGATTATGCGGGATAGGCAAACAAGGAGACCGACATGTCGAACACCCCGCACACTCTGCAGGAAGAATTCCCGGGCCAGCAGGCCGCGATCAGCGCGCTGAAGGTCTCTGACCCGCAATTCGCCAAGCTGCTGGTGGAGTATGATGAGGTGAACGACAAGGTGCACCGCTCCGAGACCCGGGTGGATCTTCTGACCGAGGAAGAGGAAGAGCATCTGCGCAAGGCCCGGTCGCGGATCAAGGACCAGATCGCGGCGGCGCTGCGGAAGTAACGGCGCGTCATTCGACGTCGTCTCCTCCTCGCGGGTTGGCCCCGAGGAGGACCGAAGGGAACGACGAGGGTTACCCGATCTCGTAAGGCAGGATATCGCGGGCGTTGGGGTTGATCTTCAACCGCCCTTCCAAGGGCGGCACCGACCGCTGGTGGCAGTTGGTCCGCTCGCAGATCCGGCAGGAAATGCCGATGGGCTCAAAGCGGCCTTTCAGGTCCAGCCCGTCGGAATAAACCAGTTGCGGGGCGTGCTGGACCTCGCATCCCAGGCTGATCGCATAGCGCCGGACCGGGGCCAGGAAGGCTCCGGCCGGTTTCGACACATCGCGCGCCAGGCTGAGGTAGCGGACGCCGTCGGGAGTCTCGCACAGTTGGCGCAGGAATTGTCCGGGGGTTTCAAAGGCCTGGTGGACGTTCCACAGCGGGCAGGCCCCACCGAAGCGGGCGAATTGCAGCCGGGTGGAGGAGTGGCGCTTGGTGATCGTCCCGGCCTGGTCGACGCGGACGAAGAAGAAGGGGATGCCCTTGGCGCCGGGACGCTGCATCGTCGAGAGGCGGTGGCCGACCTGTTCGATGCTGGCGCCGAAGATGTCGGCCAGGCGTTCGAGGTCATGGCGCACCTCTTGCGCGGTGGTCAGGAAGGCGCGGTAGGGCAGGAGGGCGGCGCCGGCGAAATAGTTCGCGAGGCCGATCTTGGCGATGTCGCGGGCCTCGGGCGTGGAGAAGCGGGCGAGGTCGAGGGTCGCCTCCAGCAGGTCGTTCTGTGTCAGAAGCGCGACCTGGTGCAGAAGCTGGAAGCGTTGTGACGGGCCTTGCGCGCGGGCCGAGATGTCCAGGCGCTTTGCGGCGGGGTCATAGCGGCGCAGGGGGGCGGTGTTCGAATAGTGCAGGCTGATGCCGGCGCGTTTCAACAGGTCCTGCGCCAGGCTTTCGACGGATTTTCCGTTGGTTGCGGTGGCGAAGTGTTCGGCCGCGCGGTCGATGGCGTCCAGGTAATTGTCGCAATAGTGAAAGAAGTCGCGGACCTCTTCCCACGGCGACGGGCGGAGGGAAGCGTCCTCGCGCCCCAGCGCCTCGTCCAGCGAGGCGAGGCGTTCGTGGGTCTGACGGTAGGCGCGGTGCAGGTTCAGGAAGGCGCGGGCCAGCGCCGGGGCGTTGGAGGCAGCGAGGCGCAGGTCGGCAAGCGGCGGGGTGGCGGTGGTGAAGACCGGGTCGGCCAAGGCCTCGCGCATGTCGGTGACCAGACGCTCGCTTTCGCCGACGGTCAGCTCGGTCACGTCCAGGCCGAATTCCTGCGCCAGCGCCAGGACCACGGCGGCGCTGACGGGCCGGTGGTTGTTCTCCATCTGGTTCAGGTAGGGCAGGGAGACGGACAGCTTGTCGGCAAAGGCCTTCTGGGTCAGGCCCAGGCGGCCGCGGATCTCGCGCAGTTTGACGCCGGCATAGAGCTTCTGGGTGGCCATGGGAACCTCTTTGCAAAGCTATGCGGTGCTTTGCAAAGCTCCGTCAAGCGCCGATCTGGCGGGCGCGGTGCATGACGAAGAGGATGGCGACGACCGACGCCGCCGAGGAGGCCAGCATGAGCAGGATCAGCGGCATTTCCGAGGAGCCGGGGCCAAGAAGGACACCGGCCAGCGCCGCCAGCGCCGCGCCGCCGCCGATCAGGATCGCCCCGCCAAGGCCCGAGGCGGTGCCCGCAAGCTCGGGCCGGACCGAGAGGATGCCGGCATTGGCGTTGGGCAGGCAGATGCCGTTGCCGAGGCCCATGAAGATGGTCAGGCCGAAAAAGACCGTCGGGCCAGAGAGCCGCGCCAGCGTCAGCAGCGCCAGCACCGCGAGGCCGGCGGAGGTCACGACGCAGCCGATCAGAATCATCTTGTTCATGCCTACCCGCACCGAATAGCGCCCGGCGAAGAAGTTCCCGGCGGCGTAACCGATCGCCGTCAGGGCGAACAGCACGCCGACATGGGTGGAGGAAAGGCCGAAGACCTTGTCGCCCACATAGGGCGCGCCGCCGAGATAGGCGAAAAAGCAGCCCGAGGCGAAACCGGCGGCCAGCGTATAGCCCCAGAACCTCCGCGAGGCGAGGAGCGCGGGATAGGTGCGCACCTGCTCGGCAAGGCTGGCATTGCTGAGGGCGGCGGTCTCGCCCAGGTCGGCCCAGGTCAGCGCCAGCACGGCGGCGCCGAGGATCAACAGCAGCGCGAAATTCGCCTGCCAGCCGTAAAGGTCGTCAAGAACGCCGCCGATCACCGGGCCGATCATGGGCACCAGGCTCATGCCCATGGTGACATAGCCGATCATGCTGGCCGCTTCGGCATCGGAGACCATGTCGCGGACGACGGCGCGCGACAGGACCATGGCGGCGGCGATGACGGCCTGGGCCATGCGGAAGATCAGGAACAGGGTGGCCGAGGTCGCCAGCAGCGTGCCCACGGTGGCGATCAGGAACAGGACCAGCGACCACAGCAGCACCTTGCGGCGGCCGAAGCGGTCGGAGATCGGGCCGATCACGATCTGCAGCGCCGCCGAAAGCCCCAGATACAGCGCAACCGATTGCTGCATCACACCATAGGGGACGCCGAAATAGACCGCCATTCCGGGCAGCGACGGCAGGAAGATGTTCATCGTCAGCGCCGAGATCCCGGCAAGGAGGATCAGGGTGATGATTTTCGGCGGTGTCGCCCGGTCAAGGAAGCGCGGCTCTTGCATCCGGTTGGGCTACGCTGGCCGGGCGGTTTTGTCCATTACCCTGCGCGGAGGGCGGGGTCGGGAAAGGCCATTCTCACGCCCATTTGTGGAAGACGAAGAAGGCCCCGACCGCGATGAAGCCAAAGCCGAGGAGATGGTTCCAGGCCAGCGGCTCTTTCAGGTAAAGCACCGAGAAGACGGCGAAAACCGACAGGGTGATGACCTCCTGGATGGTTTTGAGCTCGGCGGCCGAGAAATGCCCATGGCCGATCCGGTTCGCCGGGACCTGCAGGACATATTCGAAAAAGGCGATCCCCCAGGAGACAAGGATCACGGTGATCAGCGCGCTGTCCTTGAACTTCAGATGCCCATACCAGGCGAAGGTCATGAAGATGTTGGAGGCGAGCAGAAGGCCGATGGTGACGACGGGGATGGGCAGGTTCATGGGACCCTCATGGATGGTTCCGCTGTGGTAGCGGGACGTTTGGCAAAGGGCCAGATTTCGCTAATTTGCAATTTGAACGGCCGTCCTTGAAATCTATTTGCAAATTTTCGCATTCGTGCTTTCCCGACCCCGGTCGCCTTGGCTAGATTGGCCCGGCCATCGGGCAGGGGGGACAGATGAAGGATATCCTGGAACAGCTGGAAGCGCGTCGTGCCGTTGCCCGTGCGGGCGGGGGCGAAAAGCGGGTTGCGGCGCAGCACGCCAAGGGCAAGCTGACCGCGCGCGAGCGGATCGAGCTTCTGCTGGACGAGGGGTCGTTCGAAGAGTTCGACATGTTCGTCGCCCACCGCTGCAACGATTTCGGCATGGAGCGCGAGCGTCCGCCGGGAGACGGGGTTGTCACCGGCTGGGGCACGGTGAACGGCCGTATGGTCTATGTCTTTGCGCAGGATTTCACCGTGTTTGGTGGCTCGGTGTCCGAGACGCATGGCGCCAAGATCTGCAAGATCATGGACATGGCGATCCAGAACGGCGCGCCGGTGATCGGGATCAACGATTCCGGCGGGGCGCGGATCCAGGAGGGCGTGGGCTCTCTGGCCGCCTATGGCGAGGTGTTCCAGCGCAACGTGCTGGCCAGTGGCGTGGTGCCGCAGATCAGCCTGATCATGGGGCCCTGCGCGGGCGGCGCGGTCTACAGCCCGGCGATGACCGACTTCATCTTCATGGTGAAGGATTCCAGCTACATGTTCGTGACCGGCCCGGATGTGGTGAAGACGGTGACGAACGAGCAGGTCACGGCCGAGGAACTGGGTGGTGCGGGCACGCATACCCGGAAATCGTCGGTCGCGGACGGGGCCTATGAGAATGACGTGGAGGCTTTGGCCGAGACGCGCCGCCTCATCGACTTCCTGCCTCTGAACAACCGCGAGAAGGCGCCGGTGCGGCCCTTCTTCGACGATCCGGCCCGGGTGGAGATGAGCCTGGACAGTCTGGTCCCGGACAATCCGAACCAGCCCTACGACATGAAGGAGCTGATCCTGAAGATCGCCGACGAGGGCGATTTCTTCGAGTTGCAGAAGGATTTCGCGGCGAACATCATCACCGGCTTCATCCGGCTGGAAGGCCAGACCGTGGGCGTGGTGGCGAACCAGCCGATGGTGCTGGCGGGCTGCCTGGACATCGACTCCAGCCGCAAGGCCGCGCGGTTCGTGCGCTTCTGCGATGCCTTCGAGATCCCGATCCTGACGCTGGTTGACGTGCCGGGCTTCCTGCCGGGCACGGGGCAGGAATATGGCGGGGTGATCAAGCACGGCGCGAAGCTCTTGTTCGCCTATGCCGAGGCGACGGTGCCGAAGGTCACGGTGTTGACGCGCAAGACCTATGGCGGGGCCTATGTGGTGATGTCGTCCAAGCACCTGCGCGGCGATTTCAACTATGCCTGGCCCACGGCCGAGGTCGCGGTGATGGGCGCCAAGGGCGCGGTCGAGATCCTGTATCGCAGCGAGCTGGGCGAGCCGGAAAAGATCGCCCAGCGGGTGAAGGACTATGAGGACCGTTTCGCCAACCCCTTCGTGGCGGCGGAAAAGGGCTTCATCGATGAGGTGATCATGCCCCATTCCACCCGCCGCCGGGTCGCCCGCGCCTTCGCCGCCTTGCGGTCGAAGAAGCTGGCCAACCCGTGGAAGAAGCACGACAATATCCCGCTTTGACATGGTGCGGCTTGCCCCCCTCCTTGCGCTGACGGCCCTTGCGGCCTGCCAGGACGAGCCTGGGGGCGAGGGCATCGCCGTGCCCTCGGGGCGCGAGCTGTCGCTGATCGAGATCCTGACCGATGTGGCCGGGACCGAGGGCGCCGTGGCGCGCTTTCGCTTCCTTGCCCCCGGCCTGACCCAGGACGAGGCGATGGCGGCGGCCGGGGACATGCAGGCCTTGTGCGAGAGCTTCGCCCTGTCGCGGATCGACGGGATGGTCCCCGCGCCGCGGCAGATCGTGATCTCCTGGTCGGCCGAGCCGATCCCCTTCGGCCAGTCCGCGCCAGGCGTCGTGCAGTTCTTCGAAAGCTACGGCGTCGAAACCGGAACCTGCATGTGGGAGCAGTTCTGATGCAGGCGCAAAATCTTGTAAATCCGGCTGGTCTTGCCATCGGGGCTGATGTAGGAACGCCACAGGTCGGGAACTTGGTTCGGCTGGCGTGTTCTTCCCGGTTCCAATCGGATAAGGTAGCGCCAGGCCGGGCCAAATCGGCCGAAGTCAACAATCTGACGCTTGGGGCCAAACCTTTCCCCGCGTCTCAAAAAGGATGGAGTAGAGGATGTCGAAGAGCGGACGTATCGTTCTGGTCGTGGCCATGTTCGCAGCCATGGCTGCTTGCGCCAAGAAAGAAGAAGTGGCTGTCGTCGAGCCGGTCACCGTCGAGCCCGAATACACCGGCAAGTACAAGTGATCTTCCGGGGCGGGCCCGTCGGCATCCGCTGACCGGGCCTGCTCTTCCCGGGGGCTTGTGCCCCCAGGCCTTAGGGCCCACCCTTCCCGACCCCACCCCTCCCGACATCGTCACGCCAAAGCGCCCCTGTCCGGGGCAGCCGCTTTGCACTATCCGTCCCTGCAATCCGTTTGACAGGAGCAAGGACAGATGCTGAAGCACCGTGGCTTTCCCGGCCGGATGCCGGGGACCGATTTCCAGTTCACCATCCGCCGCGCCAATGTGAAGGAAGGCGCGACGAAACTGATCCGGCGTGAGCGGTTCAAGGACCGCAAGAACCTGGACCGGGCGGCCGACGCGGCCTTCATGGCGGCGCTTTGGCAGTATTTCGGCGAAGAGCCGTTCGAACGCGGCAATCTGGACGCAGGGCGGCTGTCCTGGCTGTTCGGCCGCGAGGTCGTGCCGGCCGAGGATCCGTTCGACCCCTGCTCGTACGAGGCTTTGCTGAAGATCGACGTCAAGAAGGCCGAGGCGGCCTTCCCCGAGGTCTTCGCTCCCGATGCGCCGGATGCGCTGGCCGACGACTGGGATGAGGACGAATAGGCATGAAGGCGCCGATCCCCAGCCCCAGGCGGCAGGCTTTTGCCAAGTCCACGGCGGCCGTTTCGCCTGCGTTTGCAATGCGGCCTGGGTATCGGCATTGTTTCCGTGCGGATCAGGGCCAGTCTGCCCTCGATCCGCGCAGTCTGCATTGTTACCCTTCCCCTACCCTTCGGTCCGGCCCTTCCCAGGCCGGGCCGACCCTTCCGGGCGGGCGGCTGGGCGCCGACTGCGCGGGCGGGGATAAAAACTGCTTTGCATTCCGTGGCGTTGCGGTAGAATCCGCCGCAATAACAACACGCAAACGAGGCAGTCTTCCATGCGCAAGTCGCTTATCCTCTTCACTCTTCTCGCCATGCCGCTGGCCGGCTGCATGCAGGACCCCGCGTCGCGCGGGCTTGCCGGTGCCGCTGCGGGTGCCCTGGTCGCCGACGCGCTTGACGAAAACATGGTCGCGGGCGCCGCGCTTGGCGGTCTGGCCGGCGTCGCAACCTGCGGCATCGAGCTTGGCCTGCCGCCCTGCAACTCGGGCTACTGATCTAGGCGCCTTCGGGCGCAGCACATTCAACCAGGGGACCATCCGGGCCGGGCGCCCGGGTGGTCCTTTTTATTTTCGCGGAACGGGGGAGTAGATGTTCCAGAAGATCCTGATTGCCAACCGGGGCGAAATCGCCTGCCGCGTGATCAAGACCGCGCGCAAGATGGGGATCAAGACGGTGGCGGTCTATCCCGACGCCGACCGCAATGCGCTGCATGTCCGCATGGCGGATGAGGCGGTGCATATCGGCCCGCCCCCGGCCGCGCAGTCCTATATCGTGATCGACAAGATCATGGAGGCGATCCGCCAGACAGGTGCAGAGGCCGTGCATCCGGGCTATGGTTTCCTGAGCGAAAACATGAACTTCGCCGCCGCACTGGAGAAGGAGGGCGTGGTTTTTGTCGGCCCGCCCAGCCCGGCGATCGAGGCGATGGGCGACAAGATCACCAGTAAGAAGATCGCACAAGAGGCCGGGGTTTCCACCGTGCCGGGCTACATGGGCCTGATCGCCGATGCGGACGAGGCGGTGAAGATCAGCCGCGAGATCGGCTATCCGGTGATGATCAAGGCCAGCGCGGGCGGCGGCGGGAAGGGGATGCGGATCGCCTGGAACGATCAGGAAGCGGCCGAGGGCTTCCAGTCCTCGAAGAACGAAGCAGCGGCCAGTTTCGGCGACGACCGGATCTTCATCGAGAAATTCGTCACCCAGCCGCGCCATATCGAGATCCAGGTGCTGGCCGACAAGCATGGCAACTGCGTCTATCTGCATGAACGCGAATGTTCGATCCAGCGCCGGAACCAGAAGGTGATCGAAGAGGCCCCCAGCCCCTTCCTGGACGAGGCGACGCGCAAGGCGATGGGCGAACAGGCCTGCGCGCTGGCCAAGGCCGTGGGATACACCAGCGCCGGGACGGTGGAGTTCATCGTCGATGGCAATCGCAACTTCTATTTCCTGGAAATGAATACGCGTTTGCAGGTCGAGCATCCGGTGACGGAACTGATTACCGGGGTCGATCTGGTGGAACAGATGATCCGGGTGGCGGCCGGTGAGCCGCTGCCGTTCAAGCAATCCGACCTGAAGATCCACGGCTGGGCGATGGAAAGCCGGCTTTACGCCGAGGACCCCTACCGGAACTTCCTGCCCTCGATCGGGCGCCTGACCCGCTACCGGCCCCCGGTCGAGGGCAAGACCGAACGCGGCGGGATCGTGCGCAACGATACCGGCGTCTACGAGGGCGGCGAGATCAGCATGTTCTACGACCCGATGATCGCCAAGCTGTGCACCTGGGGGCCGACCCGCGCCGACGCGATCGAGGAGATGCGGCTGGCGCTGGATACGTTCGAGGTGGAAGGGATCGGGCACAACCTGCCCTTCGTCGGCGCGGTGATGGACCATCCGCGCTTCGTTTCGGGCAATA
The DNA here is from genome assembly GCA_046569765.1 of Alphaproteobacteria bacterium. GTDB lineage: Bacteria > Pseudomonadota > Alphaproteobacteria > Rhodobacterales > Rhodobacteraceae > Tabrizicola. Next base: position 38,062 of record JBKHWC010000011.1, read on the forward strand.
TCACCACGGCCTTCATCGCCGAGGAATACCCCGAGGGCTTCCAGGGTGCGGTGCTGGACAGCCCGACCCTGCGCCGGGTGGCGGCGGCGGCGGCGGCGATGAACCGGGTGGCGGAAATCCGGCGGACGCGGATTTCCGGCACGATGGACAACCATACGCGCCGGGTGGGCGACGACTGGGTGGTGACGGCGCAGGGGGTGACCTATGCGGTGAAGGTGGCGGCGGATCATGACGGCTCTACCGTCCTGTTCGACGACGGGACCGAGCTGCGCGTCACCAGCGACTGGACCCCGGGCCAGCAGCTTGCCCGGCTGCATGTCGGCGACGAGCCGGTGGTGATCAAGGTCGGCAAGATCCCGATGGGCTTCCGGATGCGGCTGCGCGGGGCGGATCTGAAGGTCCATGTCCGCACGCCGCGCCAGCATGCTCTGGCCGGGCTGATGCTGGAAAAGGCGCCGCCGGATACGTCGAAGTACCTGCTGTGCCCGATGCCGGGGCTGGTGGTGAAGATCAATGTCGGCGTGGGCGACGAGGTGCAGGAGGGCCAGGCGCTGGCCACCGTCGAGGCGATGAAGATGGAGAACATCCTCAAGGCGGAACGCAAGGGCGTGGTCAAGGCGGTGAAGGCGGCCCCGGGCGCGAGCCTGAAGGTCGATGACGTGATCCTGGAGTTCGAGTGATGTCAGCGCCCGGCCGGGTTCTGTTCCAGCATCTCTTGCCGCCGCAGGGGCAGCTTGTCGATGGCATGCGTGATCTCGCGCACGTCCCAGGGCAGGGGCTTGCGGATCACCGGCCGCAGGTCCTTGTCCATGATGACGAGCGAGAACCCGCGCGGGCGGAGTTTCTGGCGCCACTCGCTGGCGGCCGCGGGGTCGGTGTCAGTGACCAGGATCACGTCGCGCTCTTCCAGTTCGGCGTAGAAGCGGGACAGGAGGTCCATCTGCCGGATGTAGTTCGGGTCGTTGGGGCTGTCGGCAAAGACGACCAGCGGGCGCTTGAGGTACATCTGGTCCGCGAAGACGACCTCGGCCGCGGGCTGGGGCGCAAAAGGCGTTCCTTCCTCGGTCGCCTCGGCGACGGCGGCGAAGGGCAGAAGGGCAACGAAAACAAGCGCGTGCAGGGGTCGCATGGGGCCTCTCTTTCCCTCCGATATAGGCGGTGCGCGTGGAATTCCAAAGTATTGATGAACAGCTTTGCCGGGGTGTGACATGACGGACGATCTGAAGGCCTGGGAGGCCCTTGCCACGAAGGAACTGAAGGGCGCCGATCCGGCCAGCCTGAACTGGCAGACGCTGGAGGGGATCACGGTCAAGCCGCTGTACACGGCGGCCGATGTGCAGGGCCTGCCGCAGATGGGCGAGCTGCCGGGCGTGGCGCCGTTTACCCGGGGCGTCAGGGCGACAATGTATGCCGGGCGGCCCTGGACGATCCGGCAATATGCGGGGTTCTCTACCGCCGAGGAGAGTAACGCCTTTTACCGCAAGGCGCTGGCGGCGGGGCAGCAGGGCGTCTCGGTCGCCTTCGACCTGGCGACGCACCGGGGCTATGACAGCGACCACCCGCGCGTGGTGGGCGATGTGGGCAAGGCGGGCGTGGCCATCGACAGCGTCGAGGACATGAAGATCCTGTTTGACGGCATCCCGCTGGAAAAGATCAGCGTTTCCATGACGATGAACGGGGCGGTCATTCCGATCCTGGCGTCCTTCATCGTCGCCGGCGAAGAGCAGGGGGTGTCGCGCTCGGCCCTGTCGGGGACGATCCAGAACGACATCCTGAAGGAATTCATGGTGCGGAACACCTATATCTATCCGCCCGAACCTTCGATGCGGATCGTGGCCGACATCATCGAATACACCAGCCGCGAGATGCCGAAGTTCAACTCGATCTCGATCAGCGGCTACCACATGCAGGAGGCCGGCGCGAACCTGGTGCAGGAGCTGGCCTTCACCCTGGCCGACGGCAAGGAATACGTCAAAACCGCCGTCGCGCGCGGGATGGATGTGGACGATTTCGCCGGGCGGTTGTCGTTCTTCTTCGCCATCGGGATGAACTTCTTCATGGAGGTCGCCAAGCTGCGGGCCGCGCGGATGCTGTGGCACCGGATCATGGACGGGTTCGGGGCGAAGAAGGCCTCCTCCCTGATGCTGCGGACGCATTGCCAGACCTCGGGCGTGTCCTTGCAGGAGCAGGACCCCTACAACAACGTGATCCGCACCGCCTATGAGGCGATGGCGGCGGTGCTGGGGGGGACGCAGAGCCTGCACACGAACGCGCTGGACGAGGCGATTGCCCTGCCCACCGAATTTGCGGCGCGGATCGCGCGGAATACGCAGCTGGTGTTGCAGGAGGAGACGGGGATCACTCACGTGGTCGACCCGTTGGCCGGGTCCTACTATGTCGAAAGCCTGACCAACCAGCTGGCCGAAGAGGCCTGGAAGCTGATCGAGGAAGTCGAGGCGATGGGCGGCATGACCAAGGCGGTGGCCAGTGGCATGCCGAAGCTGCGGATCGAGGAAAGCGCGGCCCGGCGCCAGGCGATGATCGACCGGGGCGAGGAGGTGATCGTCGGGGTCAACAAGTACCGCAAGGACAAGGAAGACCCGATCGACATCCTGGACATCGACAACATGGCGGTCCGCGAGGCTCAGGTCGCGCGGCTGAAGCAGGTGCGGGCCAGCCGCGATGAGGGCCGGGTGCAGGCGGCGCTGGCCGAGGTCACTCGGCGGGCCGGAGAGGGTGGCAACCTTCTGGAAGCGGCGGTGGAGGCAGCCCGGGCACGGGCCTCGGTCGGGGAGATTTCTGACGCGATGGAAAAGGTGTTCGGGCGGCATCGGGCCGAGGTGAAGACGCTGGCCGGGGTCTATGGCGCGGCCTATGAGGGCGACCAGGGGTTCCAGCAGATCCAGAAGGACGTCGAGGCCTTTGCCGAGGCCGAGGGGCGGCGGCCGCGGATGCTGGTCGTGAAGATGGGGCAGGACGGGCATGACCGGGGCGCGAAGGTGATCGCCACGGCCTTTGCCGACATCGGGTTCGACGTGGATGTGGGGCCCCTGTTCCAGACGCCGGAAGAGGCGGCCCAGGATGCCATCGACAACGACGTGCATGTGATCGGGATCTCCAGCCAGGCGGCGGGGCACAAGACGCTGGCGCCGAAGCTGATCGAGGTGCTGAAGGAACGGGGCGCGGGGGATATCCTGGTGATCTGTGGCGGGGTCATTCCGCAGCAGGACTATGATTTCCTGAAGGCGGCCGGGGTGAAGGCGATCTTCGGGCCGGGGACCAATATCCCGGCGGCCGCGAAGGAGATCCTGGATCTGATCCGGGAGGCCAGGGGCTAGGTGCCCGCGCGCGGCGCTTTTGCAGTGGTCGCGACATCAAGGGGTTGCGCCTCCCGGGGGGCCGAAGAGGAGACGCAGTCGAACGACGAGGGGTAGCTAGAGCTCGATCTCGCCGTTCGGGCCGGGGGTGGGCTCGGCCTGCGGCACCAAGGGCGCGTTGCGGCGGATCAGGATGTCGCCGTTCGGCAGCATGACCGGCGCGTCGTAGTTCCTGAAATCGTCGATCATGGCGATCAGCTGGCGGATCTTGGGGCCGATCTCTTCGCCAAGCCCTTCGAGTGCGGGGCCCATTTCTTCCATCGCCTTGCCCATCTCGTCGATGGCGGGCTGCATCTCGGTCATCAGCCCGCGAAACAGGAGCTTCGCGCCCTCTTCCATCAGACTGAACCCATCTTCCTCGGCCTCGGGGGCTGGGGTGGGTGGCGCCTCTTGCGCAAGCGCGGGGGCAGCGGCAAGGATCAGGGCGAGGGCGAGTTTCATCGGCTGGATATGGGAAGGTGCGTGCGGCATTTCAAACCCCCTCGGGCAGGTCGATGGTGACGGGGAAATGGTCCGAGGCCTGCAACAGGGCCTCGCGCAGTTCGGGGACGGCCATGACGCCAGGGTCGTTGAAAGGGTGCCAGACGCGCCAGTCAGGATTGCGCGCGGCAAGGTCGGGCGAGACCATGACGAAGTCGAGCAGCGCCTCGAAATAGCGCTTCTTCGGGGCGAGGTAGAAGCGGGCCGTGGTGGGAGCCAGGCCGACGCGGCTTTGCAGCGCCATCGCGGCATGGGGGTCGGTCAGCTGCATCCCGGGGTCGGGCGTGGTGCCGAGCACGATCTCGACCCCGGAATGGCCGAAGAGTTTCTCGAATTCGTCGATGCCGGGGCCGTCGTTGAAATCGCCCAGCACGATCAGGCTGTCGCCGTCGGTCAGGTGCTGTTCCACCCGCTGCCGGATCCACAGGCATTGCGCCAGCTGCTTGCGGCGGTTCTCGATCGAAAGGCGCAGCTGCGCCTCATGTCCGATGGCGCCATAGGGGTTCTTCGACTTGGCATGGACGCCGATCAGCCGCAGCCGGGTGCCGGAGGCGGTGGTGACGGAAAGCTCCAGCGGGGGTTTGGAGAAACGGATGGTTTCCGAGATGTTGTCCGCGTCGAGGTCGTAGCGGAAGGTGGTGTCGAAGCGCGGCGCCCCGTCCGAGCCGCGGCTGGGGGCCGGGTCTCCTTGCGGGTCGTGGCGGACGGTGAGCGTGTCGGGGTCATAGAGAAAGGCGATTTCCTGTTCGGTTTCCGAGGGAAAGCCGATCAGCGCCTTGCGCGCGCGCAGGCCCATCGTGGCGGCGAAACGCTCCAGCGCCTTGACGGTCGAGCGTTTGCCGTTGGTGTCCGGCGCCTCGATGATGACGATGCCATCGGCGTCCAGCGCGGTGAAGACGATCCCCAGCGCGCCCAGCTGCTCGCCCCGGCTGATCTTGTACCGGGCCGAAGGTTCGCTGTCGTCAAGCAGCCGACCATGGTCGTCGAAGAGGTTGTTGAACCACTCGACGTTGTAGGTGGCAAGGCGGAGGCGGGTCATGCGGCCTCTTTCGCCGAGATTTCGCGCCAGGCTTCGTTGATCAGTTGCAGGCGGCGGGCGGCGAGTTTCATCGCCTCGGGCGGGACGCCGCGGGATTGCATCACGTCGGGATGGGTGTCGCGCACGAGGTCGCGCCAGGCCTTCTTCGCGTCCTCCTTGCTGGCGGTGCGGGGCAGGCCGAGGACGTCGTAGGGGTCGCGCGGGGCGCCTTCGACGAGACGGGAACGGACGATGCGGAAGCAGGCGTCATCCAGACCGAATTCGTCGGCGACATGGGCGAGGAAGGCGTCCTCGCCCTGGTGGTAGGAGCCGTCGGCAACGGCGACCTGGAACAGGGCCTCGAGGATGTCGACCAGGACATGGTGGTCGTCGGCGCAGATCCGGTGGCCGTCGGGATTGAACAGCCGGGCGATCTTGCGGGCATAGGCGTCAAAGCCCGCGACGTCCTGCCGGGCGAGGTTGAAGACGTGGGCGGCATGTTCCTCTTCGCCCTCGGGGAAGGTGAAGATGCGGCGGAAGGCGGTGACTTCGTCGCGGGTCACGGTGCCATCGGCCTTGGCCATCTTGGCGCCAAGGGCCAGGACGGCGATGGTGAAGCCCACGGATTGTTCCGGCGCGCTGGCGGCGCGCAGCTTGTCGAAGACCACAGAGAGCGGTTCGCCCTTGGCAAGGGCGGCAAGAGCCTCGGTTATTCGGGTCCAGATCGACATGGGGCGACAATAGCCCGCGCGGCGGCGGATGTCAGAGAAATTTCTGCATCAGCACAAGGTCGATGAAGCGGCCGAATTTGCGGCCTGCCTCGCGGACGCGGGCGATCTCGGCAAAGCCGATGCGAGCGTGGAAGGCGATGCCATCGGGGTTCTCGGCCGAGACGCCGGCGATCAGCTGGTGGGCGCCGGCGCGGCGGGCGTGATCTTCCAGCGCCGCCATGAGCGCGCGGCCGGTGCCCCGGCCGCGGGCAGAGGGCGACAGGATGACCGAATGTTCCATGCAGGTGGCGTAGCCGACGCCGCTGCGGAACTGGGCATAGGTGGCAAAGCCAAGGAGGTCGGGGCCTTCGGCAAGGAAGGTCGCGTGACCGGCCGCGTCGCGGTCGGCGATCATCCGGGCGACCTCGTCCGGGGATTTCTCGGCCGCGTTGAAGGTGATCGCAGTGTCGCGGATCCAGGGATTCCAGAGCGCGGCGATAGCGGTGGCGTCGGCGGGCGTGGCGCGGCGGATCATGGCAGGGCGATGGCGCCTTGGGGCGTGTTGATGACGGCGGAAAGCCCCGGCGGGCCGGGGGTGAAGCTGACGCGCGGGTCGTCCAGGGCGAGGGCGGCTTGCAGGGCGGCGGCCTTGGGGTGGCGGATGGTCAGGCGGTTCAGGCGCAGCCCATGGTCGGGCAGGGCAGGCGCGGGGTGCAGCGCACCCTGCCAGCGGATCAGCGCGGGGCAGGTGCCGTCTAAGGGCAGGCGGCCTTCGTCGGGCACGGCCATCTGCCAGCGATAGTCTCCGCGCGCGAGGTCCATCGCCGTGCCCCATCCTTCCGGGCCTGCGGCGAGGGCGGCCCTCATGTCGTCAGTCGCCACGATCCAGGTCGTCAGGCGCGGCGGGCCGGAGAAACGGTCAAGGTCGAACCAGCGCGGACGGCCGGGTGGTTTTGCCTCGGGGTCGATGGCGATGACTTCCAGGTAAAGGTCGCCCAGCGACAGCAGCCGGTTGTGTGTCCCCATGGCGGGATGCTGCCCGCCTCCGGCCATCGGCACGCCGAGCAGGCGTTCCACCAGCGCCACGCCATCCTCCAGCCGTTCGGCCGCGACCGCCAGGTGATCGAGGCGCAGCATCACTCGGGCCGCACCACGCGCGTTCCGGCCTTCAGCGCCACGGCCAGCGAGTTGAACCGGGCCTGCGCCACCTCGCCGAACAGCGCCTCACCCGCCGGGGTCAGGGCCAGTTCCAGCATGCGTTTCTTCGGCAGCCAGCGCAGCGCGCCTGCCTTGGCCGGGTCGCCGATCGAGAACATCGCGCCAAAGCGCATGGCCTTGCCCAGCACCTCGGCGGCCTGGATGTCCTCTTCCGAGAGCAGGCGGAACATCGGTTCCAGCCGCGAGCCGGAGCGGCTGTTCTTGTAGCGGTGCAAAAGCGCAAGGCCGAGAAAAACGCGGCCGGTATGGTCAAGGCCGCCAAGATTCGCCCGGGTGGCATTGTCGAAACAGGCCTCGGCCCGGAAATCGGGGTGCGCGCGCCACGTGGTGTCGTGCAGCAGGCAGGCGGCCTTGATCAGCCGGAGGCGGTCCTTCGTGGCGTCCGGGAACAGCGGCAGGAGGAAGTCATAGAGCTTCTTGCCGAAGCCGGGGATGCGGGCCTGCACCATTTCAGCCATGCGGGCGGCCTCGATCAGCGGGTCGCGGGCGCGGAGCTTTTCCGGCATGTGTTCGTACAGGAGGCCCTCGCGGATGCCATAGGCGGAAACGTCGATCTCCGAGGGTTTGAAGGCCGAGAGCAGTTCGCGCAGGACCTCGCAGGCGAGGGGGACCAGCTCCATCCGTTCGGCGCTGGTGCCGGTGCGGCCGCGCAGGACGGCAAGGTCGGCCGCGGCCAGCCAGTCCAGCGTGTCGGCCAGGCTATTCGGCGTCATCCGGTATTCGTGCAGGACGGTCAGCGGGTAATTCCGCCGCTCCATGTCCAGCCGGGCGATCACGCGCCAGCTGCCGCCGACGAGATAGATCCGCTCGCCGCTGGAGTTCATCGCGGCCCGGGCGTCCTTGAGGACCTTGGCGATATGGGCGCGGCGGGCCTTGGGGTCGGGAAGCTGCTGCAGACGGAAGGGGCCAAGCGGGGTGGAGACGCGCTTGCCGACCTTGCCCTCGCCAATCCTGGCAAGCTCCATCGAGTTGCCGCCGATGTCGCAGACGATGCCCTTGGCCTCGGGCCAGCCAAGCAGCACGCCCTGGGCGGACAACCGCGCCTCTTCGTCGCCGTCGACGACATGGAGCCTCAGGCCGGTCTCGCGCAGAACCTCGGCCTGGAAGTCGGGGCCGTCGGCGGCCTCACGCGTGGCGGCGGTGGCGACGACGGTCAGCGGGTCGATCTGCATCCCCTCGGCCAGAAGGGCGAAGCGGCGCAGCGCGGCCAGCGCCCGGACGCGGCCCTGCGGGTTGAGGCGGCCGGTCTCGGCCAGGCCCTTGCCCAGGCCGCACATGATCTTTTCGTTGTAGAAATAGGCCGGGCTGCGGGCCGCCCCGTCGAAGACCACCATGCGGACCGAGTTCGAGCCCACGTCCACCACGCCGACGCGGGACAAGGCCCGGGCGGACGGGTCGTCGAAGAGGGGCTTGCCGAAGGGGCCGTCGTCGTCGTCCTCGGTCAAGGGCGCGTTGCCGTCAGCCATGTCTAGAATCCCCCGGGTCTTGGGTGTCCATCGTGCCGGTCCCCCCGCGTGTGGTCAACCATCTGGCGGGGGGCAAAAGTTTTCTAAAACTTGTGCAAATTCCCTCGAAGAAACTTGGCGCCCCCTACTGTGCCGCGGTTGCCCCCGCCGTCTCGTCGTCGCGCACAGTCACCAGGCGGGGCGCGTCCTTGGCCCCGGCGGTGCCCCGGCCGGAGAGCGAAGGGTTTTCCATGAAGAACTGGTGACAGGAGAAGAGCTTTTTCCCCTCGGGTCCAAGGTCGCGGTGGTAAGAGCCGTCGGGCGAAAGGACCCAGCTTTGCGCCTCGTCGGCGAGATTCGCGGCCATGATCTGGCTGAGGATCTGGCTCTTGACGGTCGGGTTATGCGCCTCGACCAGGGTTTCGACGCGGCGGGTGAGGTTGCGGCCCATCCAGTCGGCAGAGGAGAAGAAAACGCGGGCCTTCTTCGCGGGCAGGCCGAAGCCGTTGCCGAAGCAGACGATGCGGGAATGTTCCAGGAAGCGGCCGACGATCGACTTGACGCGGATGTTGTCCGACAGGCCCTTCACGCCGGGGCGCAGGCCGCAGATCCCGCGGATCACCAGGCTGATCTTCACGCCCGCCTGTGAGGCGGCGTAAAGCGCGTCGATCACGTCAGGCTCGATCAGGCTGTTCATCTTGGCCCAGATTTCCGCCGGGCGACCGGCGCGGGCATGGTCGGCCTCGGCGGCGATCAGCTCCAGCAGGCGGGGCTTGAGGGTGATGGGCGAGATCGCCAGATTCTCCAGCCCCTCGGGCTGCACATAGCCGGAGAGGTAGTTGAACACCTTGGTCGCATCGCGGCCAAGGGCGGGGTCGCAGGTGAAGAACGACAGGTCGGTGTAGATCCGCGCGGTGATCGGGTGGTAGTTGCCGGTCCCGTAATGGGTGTAGGTGACCAGGTGGTCGCCCTCGCGCCGGACGACGGTGCTGATCTTGGCATGGGTCTTGTAGTTGACGAAGCCATAGACGACATGCGCGCCCGCGCGTTCCAGCCGGCGCGACTGGCGGATGTTCGCGGCCTCGTCGAAGCGGGCCTTCAACTCGACCAGAGCGGTGACGGACTTGCCGTTCTCGGCCGCCTCGCACAGGGCGCTGACGATCGGGCTGTCCCAGGAGGTGCGGTACAGCGTCTGCTTGATCGCCAGCACGTTCGGATCGGTCGCCGCCTGTTGCAGGAAGCGGATGACCATGTCGAAGGTTTCATAGGGGTGATGCAGCAGCATGTCCTTCTGCCGGATCGCCGCGAACATGTCGCCTTCGTGGTCCTGCACCCGTTCCGGCACGCGGGGGGTGAAGGGGGGCCACATCAGGTCTTGCCGGCTGGAGAGGATCAGCTCTTTCAGGTCGGCCACGCCCAGAAGGCCCTTCACCTCGACCACCTCGTCCTCGGTGACGGCGAGTTCCTCCATGATGAGCGCGCGGAGCGATTCCGGCGCGCCGGCCGACAGCTTCAGGCGGATCACCTCGCCCCGGCGGCGGCGCTTCAGCGCGGTTTCGAATTCGCGGACCAGATCCTCGGCCTCGTCCTCGACTTCCAGGTCGCTGTCGCGCAGCACGCGGAAGGTGCAATGGCCGCGATCGGTATAGCCGGGGAAGAGCATGGCCAGATGCAGGAGGAGGAGTTCCTCAAGCGGCAGGAAGCGGTGCTCGCCCTCTTTCCCCGGCAGGGGGATGAAGCGGGAAATCTGCTGCGGGATCGGCAGAAGCGCCTTGAGCGGGCGGCGGTCGGTGGCGCGTTCCAGTTCCAGGGCCAGCGAGAAGCCGGTGTTGGGGATGAAGGGGAACGGGTGCGCCGGGTCGATTGCCAGCGGCGAGAGGACCGGGAAGACATTGTTCAGGAAGTGGGTTTCCAGGAACTTCAGGTCACGCGCCGTCAGTTTCGACCGCTGGACCAGGATGATTCCCTGCGCCTCCATTTCCTTGCGGAGCCGGTTGAAGGCGGTCTGCTGGGTCTGCATCAGCCGCCGGGCATCGGCGTTGATCAGGTGAAGCTGTTCGGCCGGGCTGCGGCCGTCCTCGGAGAGGGTGGCGTTGCCGTTGCGCACCAGCGCCCGCAGGCCCGCGACGCGGACGGTATAGAATTCGTCCAGGTTGGTGGCCGAGATCGACAGGAAGCGCAGCCGCTCCAGCAGCGGGACGGCAGGATTCGCCGCCTCGTCCAGCACGCGCCAGTTGAAGGCCAGCCAGGAAAGCTCACGGTTGAAGAAGCGGCCCGGGCCGGCGGTTTCCGCGAAGGAAAGCTCTGCCGGGGCGGGAAACGGGGAACGAAGGAAATCGGCCTGGGTCATGGGGGGCTTATGCCGTGCACTCTGCGAAACTTTTGCGACAGTGTTTCATTGCGCCAAGGGCCTGTCCAGCGGCGGGAACCTGGTGGATACCTCCTATTGCGACTTCGTCTCCTCGTCGGGGGGGCGCGAGGAGTGACGAAGTCATCGACGAGTTACGACGGCAGTGTGGGTCAAGGCCATTCGGTGCGGTCCAGCACCTCGCCCGCCAGCGCGCGGGTGATCGGGCGGCCCTGGGCCAGGGCGGCAGCATCCAGCGCGGCCACCAGCGCCCGCGCGGCGCCGATGGACCGCGGCATCCGGCTGACCAGGTAGGGGATCAGGTTCGACGGCACAGCGACCTGACGGTCGGCGAAGAGTTTGACCAGCACGGCCGACAGCAGCGCATCGTCGGGTGGATCCAGCCGGGCGATGGGCGTGGCCTGCATCCGGCTGATGAGGTCGGGCAGGCGAAGGCCCCAGTCACGCGGCGGGGTGCGCGCTGTCAGGAGAAGCGCGCCAGTGGTGGTGGCCAGGTTGTGCAGGTGGAAAAGCTGCGCCTCGGCCGCGCCGATCCGGTCGGCATCCTCGACCGCGATGGCGCGGCCGGTGAGGCTGGCGATATCGGCGGTGGCAAGGCTTTCGGCGGGCAGGATCACCGCATCGGCCAGCGCGGCCCAAACATGGGTGAGATGGGTCTTGCCAGCGCCTTCCGGCCCCACGAGCAACAGCTTGCGGCCCGGCCAGTTCTGCCAGTCCTCGACCGTCTGAAGGGCCAGCGCGTTCGAGGCTGCGACGAAGAAATCCGCCCGCGTCATCGCCTCGGCGCTGGGCAGGTCGAAGGCAAGCTGGCGGATCACGGGCCCGCGTCCGCCTTGTCCGCCGCCTTGCGGCTGCGCCGGGGTTTGGCGGCGGGTTCGGGCGGCAGGTCGTTCAGCCCTCCCTCGGCCCCCCGATACAGAAGGCTCGCGCGGTATTGCTCGACCCCGAAGCGGGTCAGTACGCCGATGGCAGCGGCGACGGGGACGGCGATGAGCATTCCCACGAAGCCGAAGACCGAGCCGAAGGCCGAAAGCGCGAACAGCAGCCAGACCGGGTGCAGGCCCACGGACTTGCCGACGAGTTTCGGGGTCAGGATGTTCCCCTCGATGAACTGGCCGGCGGCGAAGATCGCGGCGATGATGCCGATCTGCACCCAATCACCCCAGAACTGGAACAGCGCAAGGCCCACGGCCAGCGTGCCGCCGATGATCGAGCCGACGTAAGGGATGAAGGTGATCGCCCCGGCAATCGCGCCGACGATCAGGCCGAATTGCAGTCCCGCCGCCATCAGCGCCACGGCGTAAAAGGTCCCCAGCGCGATGCAGACCGAGACCTGGCCGCGCACGAAGCCCGCGAGCACCTGGTCGATCTCGCGCCCCAGGCGGCGGATCGTCGGCGCGTGGTCGCGTGGCAACATGGCGTCGATCCGGTCGATCATCTTGTCCCAGTCGAGCAGAAGGTAGAAGGCCACGACCGGCACGACGACGATGAACACGATGACCGAGATCACCCCCAGCGCCGAGGTGAGCACCCCCTGCGCCAGCTGCGCCCCGCGCGACTGGATCGCGGCGCCGATCTCGGCCAAGGTCTGGCGGATGGTCGAGGTGCTGTCGGCAAGCTCGGGGAAGCGTTCAAGGAGGAACTGCTGCAGCCGCCTTGCGATGTCGGGGGCCGCATTGATCAGCGCGGTCAGCTGGTTGACCAGCGTCGGGATGACGGCAAGGACGAGAAGAATCACCAGCAGCAGCGCCACGACCGAGATCAGTGTGGTGGCTGCTGCGCGGGACATGCCCATCCGCTCCAGCCGGTCGGCGACGGGGTCGAGGAAATAGGCGATGGCGCCGCCGACAAGGAACGGCAGCAGCACGTCGCCAAGGAACCAGAACAGCACCAGGAACAGCACCGCGGCGATGCCCCAGTAGCGCAACTGGTCTTTGATCGGCAGGGCCATGCGGGCGTCCTTCACTTCAGGCCCCACATATCGCCGCTGACGCCCTGACGCGCAAGGGGAGCGACTGCGGGCGGAGATCCGCTGTCAGGGGCGCTTAACCCACCCGGCCTAAGCGGCCCGGCGATGGATCGGCGCGGGGCGGGGCGGCAGGTGAAGGGGGCCGGGGCGGTCGTCCCGGTCCGGGTCCGTCACCCCCAGACGGCGGTCCGGCCTTCCTCCCTGCCTTGAGCCTTGGCCGCGGGCAACCCTCTGAAAGGACTGATGATGACGTCGAAATTCCTGCTTCCCCTGACCCTTGCCGCCTTCACCCCGCTGGCCGCCCTGGCCATGCCGGCGGTGGGCGACATGATCGGCACCGACCCCGAGACCGCCAAGGCCGCGCTTGAGAAGGCCGGCTGCCCGGTCACCGAGTTCGAGGCCGAGGACGGCAAGATCGAGGCCAAGTGCAAGGACGCCGCCACCGGGGCCGAGATGGAGGTCTATATCGACCCCGCGACTGGCAAGGTCGTCGAGATCAAGGCCGAGGACTGACATGGCGACCCCCCGGACCCTTGCCGCCGAAGCGGCTCCGCCCTCGCTTTGGGATCCTGTCGTGCGGCTGACCCATTGGGGCATCGCCGTCTCGGTCCTGGTGAACGCGGCCCTGAACGAGGGGGGCAGCCTGTTGCATGTCTCTCTGGGCTGGCTGGTGATGGCGCTGCTGCTGTTGCGGCTGGTCTGGGGGGGGCTTGGCCCGGCGGAGGCGCGGTTCTCGGCCTTCCCGCCCAATCCGGTGGCAGCTCTGCGGCATCTGCGGCAGTTGGCCCGGGGGAAGGTGCGGGAGTACCCTTCGCACAACCCGGCGGGGGCGATGATGGCCTATGCCTTCTGGGCCTGCCTTGCGCTGGTGACTGTCACTGGGCTGATGATGACCGGCGGTGCGACACCGATGCATGTGGCCGAGGACAAGGCAGCGGTTGCATCCGGCGACTGGTCTGCTTTGATCCGGGAAAGCGACGGCGAATCTTCCGACGAGGGCGAGGACGAGGGCCTGGGCGAACTGGCCGAAGAGGTGCATGAAGTGGTTGCCAACCTGCTTTTGATCCTTGCCGCGCTGCATGTGGCGGGCGTCGTTGTCGAAGCCCGCGCGATGCGGCGCAACCTTGTCGCGCCGATGCTGCTTGGCCAAAGGCGGAAATGACCGCTACCCCCGATATCCGCAGCGCCGGGCGCCGCCAGACGGCGGCGCTTTCGCTGTTCCTGGTGGTGCAGACGCTGGGGACGGTGTTCTTCGTCGGCGATGTGATCGGCGACCTGCGGGCGGATCCGCTGTCGATCCACTTCATCTTCGAGGCGGTGGTGACGGCGGCGCTGGTGCTGGGCATCCTCTTCGGCACTTTCGCGCTGCGCCGGACGATCGAGCTTCTGCGTGCGCAGGATCAGGCGCTGGCGGTGGCGCGCGGGGCCTTGTCCGACGTGATCGAGCGGCAGTTCCAGACCTGGGCGCTGACCCCGGCCGAGCGCGACGTGGCCTTCCTCGCGCTCAAGGGCCTGGACGTGGCCGAGATCGCCGAGATGCGGGGCGCAGCGCAGGGCACGGTGCGGGCGCAGCTGACGCGGATCTATGCCAAGGCCGGGGTCTCGGGCCGGGCGCAGTTCGCAGCTTTCTTTGTCGAGGACCTGCTGGGGCAGGGTGTCCAGGGCTAAGGCTGGGCCGCGGAGGGTGGGCGATACGCCCACCTTACGCTCAGGCCAGCGCCACGGCGACGGCCGCGAAATGCATTCCTGCCGCCACAGCCACGAAGCCGTGCCAGATCGCGTTCTGGAAGCGCAGCCGTTCCCAGACGTAGAAGGCCACACCCGCCACATAGGTCAGCCCCCCTGCCGCGAGAAGCCAGAGCGAGACCTGCGGCAGCGCCGCCGTCACTGGCCCGATCGCGATGACGCCGACCCAGCCAAGAAGGACATAGGTCAGGATCGCCAGACGGTCATAGCGGCCCGGCAGGACCACCTTGACCAGGATCCCCAGCGCCGCCCCGGTCCAGACCACCGCGCCCAGCACCCAGGGCCAGGCACCGTCGAGATGCGGGATCACCGCCGTATAGGTCCCGGCGATCATCACATAGATCATCGAATGGTCGAACCGCCGGAGCAGCCATTTCAGCGCCGAGGGGGGCGTCATGTTGTAGGCCAGCGAAAAGCCCCACATCAGGAAGAACCCCGCCGCATAGACCGCCAGAGCCGCAAAGGTGCCGATCCCGGCGGTCTGCAAGGCGTGGAACAGCAGGATCGGAAAGGCGATCACCCCGGCAAGGAGCGCCAGGGCATGGACGATTCCGTCGGCCAGCAGTTCGTGCAGCGAAAGATCGCGCTTTTTCAGGCGGTAATGGTCGGGCGGCAGGGTCATGGGTGCAGTCTGGGCTGGAAAGGTTACTGATAGATGACCGCGACACGGCGCCGGTCAAGCCACCTTTGCGCGACCTGCCGCTGCGTCATCTGGATCCGCCACCTCGGGCCGGACCTGTTGTGAACCACTGCCTTGATCGCGACCAGGCCGCGCGGATCCTCCCTCCAGGAAGGACGAAACTGTGCAAGCTGTCTCGCCGGACCGGCCAGAGCCCCGCTGGACGCCGGGCTCTGCTCCGTTCGATCAAAGCCCGGCGTAGATCTGGGCGATCCGGTCGACTGCGGCCTCGGGCGAGACCTCTTCGCTTTCGCCAGTGCGGCGCGAGGTGAGTTCCACCACCCCGTTTGCTAGGCCGCGCGGGCCGACGGTGATCCGCCAGGGCAGGCCGATCAGATCCATCGTGGCGAACTTCGCCCCGGCACGTTCGTCGCGGTCGTCATAAAGCGCCTCGAGCCCCTTGGCCTTCAGCGCCTTGTAGATCCCCTCGCAAGCGGCATCAGCCGCCGAGTCGCCCTGCTTCAGGTTGACGATCCCGACCGGGAAGGGCGTCACGCCCTCGGGCCAGATGATGCCCTTGTCATCGTGGCTGGCCTCGATGATCGCGCCCAGCAGGCGGCTGACGCCGATGCCGTGGCTGCCCATCTCGACCGGAACCTTGGTGCCGTCCTTGGTCACGACCTCGGCCCCCATCGCCTGGGAATACTTGGTGCCGAAGTAGAAGATCTGTCCGACCTCGATCCCGCGGTCGACCTTGCGGTGGGCTTCGGGCACCTGGTTGAACACCGCCTCATCGTGGGTCTCGTCGGTGCGGGCGTAAAGCGTCGTGAACTCCTCGCAGACCTTGGCGACCTGCGCGCGGTCGTCATAGTCGATCTCGCGCTGGCCGAGTTTCAGCGCCGTCACGCGGTCGTCGTAGAAGACCTCGGATTCGCCGGTCTGGGCCAGCACGAGGAATTCATGCGTGTTGTCGCCGCCGATGGGCCCCGAGGCCGCGCGCATCGGGATCGCGGTCAGGCCCATGCGTTCGTAGGTCCGCAGGTAGCTGACCATGTGGCGGTTATAGGCGTGCAGCGCCGCGTCGCGGTCGACGTCGAAGTTGTAGCCGTCCTTCATCAGGAACTCGCGCCCCCGCATGACGCCGAAGCGCGGCCGCATTTCGTCGCGGAACTTCCACTGGATGTGGTACAGCGTCAGCGGAAGGTCCTTGTAGCTGTTGACGTGGCTGCGGAAGATGTCGGTGATCATCTCCTCGTTCGTGGGACCGTAGAGCATCTCGCGCTCTTGCCGGTCCTTGATGCGCAGCATTTCCTGGCCGTAGTCGTCATAGCGACCGGACTCGCGCCAGAGGTCGGCGGGCTGGAGCGTCGGCATCAAGAGCGGGATGTGCCCGGCGCGGATCTGTTCCTGATGCACGATCTCCTCGATCCGGCGCAGGACCCGGAAGCCAAGCGGCAGCCACGAGTAGATCCCCGCGGCCTGCTGCTTGATCATGCCGGCGCGCAGCATGTAGCGGTGCGAGACGATCTGCGCCTCGGCGGGGTTTTCCTTGAGGACGGGGAGGAAGTAGCGGGAAAGACGCATCTCGGGCCTTTGGCTTTAGGGACCCGCGTTTCCTAGCGGCTTCGCGGGCCTGTCGCAAGGCAGGGGTCAGGGGGCGGGCATCTCGACCACGATATTGCCGGGCTTGTGGAAGCTCTCGGCCAGCTCATGCGCCTTGGCGAGGTCGGTGAAGGGCAGGACCGGGCCAAGGACGGGGGTGTACCCTCCCGCCCGGTGCAGGTCCAGAAGCCGCCGCATCGAGGGCAGGTCGTCGCGGTTGGTCCCGGTCAGGACGCGGCGGCCCTCGCGGCGGGGGCGCAGCGCGGCGCCCAGCATCTGCGACAGGTCGGCGGTGACGATGACCAGCCGCCCGCCGGGTGCCAGCAAGGGCCGCGCGCCAGGCCAGCCGAGCTTGCCCATCACGTCGAGGATCACGTCGAAGGGGCCGGTCGGCGGTGGGTCGCGGTAGTCGCTGACTGCCTCCGCCCCAAGCTGCCGCGCCAGCGCATGGTTGGCGGGCGAGGCGGTGGCGGCGACCCTTGCCCCCAGATGGCGGCCGATCTGCACCGCGGCGCTGCCCACGGTGCCGGTGGCCCCGGCAACGAGGAGGCGCTCTCCGGGTCGCAGGTGGGCTCGGTCGATCAGGAACTCAGCCGCCGTCAGGCCGCCGAAGAAGAAGGCCGCCCCGGTGCGGAAGTCCAGCGTGTCGGGCAGGGGCAGGACGGTGCCGCTGGCGGGAATGGTGAGGTACTCGCGATGTGCCCCGCCCTTGAAGCCCTTGAGGCCAAAGACCTTTTGCCCCTCGGCGAAGCCCGAGGTGCCTGGGCCGAGGCCCACGACCTCGCCCGCGAAGGCCCAGCCCGGCGAAACGCGGGGGCGGATCAGGCCGATCGCGAGGCGCACCAGCACCCCCAGCCCGCGCGGGACGATCCCCGACCGCATCCGCGCATCGCCCGCCGTGACCGGGGCGGCGCGGACGCGGACCAGAAGCTCTCCCTGTGCCGGGGTCGGGATCGGCGCGTCGCGGAAGGCGATGGTCGAGGGCGGGCCGTAGGCGGTGTAATGCGCGGCTTTCATCTGGGCCTCCGGAATGGAAGCGCGAGGCTAGGCCGCGCGCGGCAGCGGGTCAAAGCCGGTTTCCCTTACCGCGTTGACCGCCGGGCCCGCCCTCGCCTAGCGTGACCGGCGCGAGATGGAGGAGCGGCGATGGCGAAGGCACTGGTGACCTGGGGCGGCTGGGAGGGGCATGAGCCGGACCGCGTGGCAGCGCTTTTCGCGGACTGGCTGCGCGAGGCGGGGATGGAGGTCGAGGTGACCGACACGCTGGCCTGTTTCGACGACCCGGCGCGGCTGGAGGGCCTCAGCCTGATCGTCCCGGTCTGGACCATGTCGAAGATCGAGAAGGAGCAGGCGAAGAACGCCTGCGCGGCGGTGGCCGCGGGCGTGGGCCTGGCCGGGTGCCACGGCGGGATGTGCGACGCCTTCCGCGAGAATGTGGACTGGCAGTTCATGACCGGCGCGCAATGGGTGGCACATCCGGGGAACGACGGGGTGGAATACGGGGTGCGGATCGTCTCGGACGACGCGCTGGTGGCGGGCGTGGGGGATTTCACCGTCAGGACCGAGCAGTATTACCTGCATGTCGACCCGGCGGTGAAGGTCCATGCCGTCTGCGACTTCCCCCTGGTCGACGGGCCGCATTCCGCGAACGGGCCAGTGGCGATGCCGGTCGTCTTCACCAAGCGCTGGGGGGCGGGGCGGGTCTATTACAACGCCCTTGGCCACCAGAGGAACGTGATCGACCAGGGCCCGGCGGCGGAACTGATGCGGCGCGGGCTGCTTTGGGCGGCGCGCTAGGCAGGGTGGGGTTGAACCCCACCCTACGCCTTATTCAACGGTCACCGATTTCGCCAGGTTCCGCGGCTGGTCCACATCTGTGCCCTTGGCGATTGCCGTGTGATAGGCCAGAAGCTGCGCCGGGACCGCATAAAGGATCGGTGCCCAGACCGGATCGACCGTGGGCAGGGTCAGAGTCTTCCAGGTGCCCTGGCCTGCGACCTCCACCCCTTCGGCGTCGGACAAGAGCAGGACCTTGCCATTGCGCGCCATGACCTCCTGCATGTTCGACACCGTCTTGTCGAACAGCCCGTCCTTCGGCGCCAGCACGATTACGGGCACGGCCGCGTCGATCAGCGCGATGGGGCCATGCTTCAACTCGCCCGACGCATAGCCTTCGGCATGGATGTAGCTGATTTCCTTCAGTTTCAGCGCGCCTTCCAGCGCCAGCGGATACATCGCCCCGCGTCCCAGGAACAGGATGTCCTGCGCCTGCGCCAGATCCTCGGCCACCTTGGCGATCGCATCGGAAAGCCCCAGCGCCGCGTTCATCAGCCCCGGTAGCGCGCGCAGCCCCTCCAGCCGCGCCGCCAGTCCCGCCGCGTCGATCCGGCCCCGGTCAACGGCGGCCTTCAGGGCCATCAATGCCAGCGTGGTCAGCTGACAGGTGAAGGCCTTGGTCGAGGCCACCCCCACCTCGACCCCCGCCAGGATCGGCAGCGCCAGGTCCGCCTCGCGCGCGATGGAGGAGGTGGGGACGTTCACCACCGCCACCACCTGCGCCACCTTCTCCTTCACATGACGCAGCGCCGCCAGCGTGTCGGCCGTCTCGCCCGACTGGCTGACGAAGACCGCCATGCTGGCAGGCGACAGCACCGGCTCGCGGTAGCGGAATTCCGAGGCGATATCGATGTCTGCCGGCAGGCCTGCGATCTGCTCGAACCAGTATTTCGCGACGTGGCAGGCATAGGAGGCCGTGCCACAGGCCACCAGCGTCACCCGGTCGATCCCTGCGAAATCAAGCGCTTCCGGCAGTTCCAGCGTGCCCCGGGACGAGGTGTAATGCTTCAGCGCATCGGCGATGACCACCGGCTGCTCGGCGATCTCCTTGGCCATGAAGTGCTTGTATCCAGCCTTCTCGATGCGCGCCGCGTCCATCTGGATCCGCGTCTCGGGGCGGTTCGCGCGGCGGTTTTCGGCGTCGTAGATCTCGGCCCCGGCGCGGGTCAGGATGGCCCAGTCGCCCTCTTCCAGATAGGTGATCCGGTCGGTCATCGGTGCCAGCGCGATGGCGTCCGAGCCCACGAACATCTCGCCCTCGCCCCAGCCGATGGCGAGCGGGCTGCCCTTGCGGGCCGCGATCATCAGGTCGTCGTGGCCGTCGAACAGGAAGCACAGCGCGAAGGCGCCATGCAGGCGCGAGAGCGTCTCGCGCGCCGCATCGACGGGAGAGGCGCCCCGGTCCATCGCGCGGCGGGTCAGCAGGACGACGGTTTCGGTGTCGGTCTGGGATTCGGGCGTGTAGCCGTCAGCGGCAAGCTCGGCGCGCAGGTCGCGGAAGTTCTCGATGATCCCGTTATGGACCACCGCCACGCCGCCCGCCCGCTGCGGGTGGGCGTTGGTCACAGTGGCCGCGCCGTGGGTGGCCCAGCGGGTGTGGCCGATCCCGGCCTTGCCGGCCAGCGGCTCGTGCACCAAGAGATCCGAGAGGTTGACCAGTTTCCCAACCGCCCGCCGCCGATCCAGCTTGCCGCCATTCACGGTGGCGATCCCGGCCGAGTAATAGCCGCGATATTCCAGCCGCTTCAGCGCCTCGACCAGCAGCGGCGCTGCCTCATGGTTTCCCAGGACCCCGACAATACCGCACATTATGACTGCCCCTTGGCCTTCGCGGCCTTGATGGATTTCAACTTTTCGAACATTCGCGTGGCAAGGCCCGGTTTGGTCACCTGCCGGGCGCGGCCGATGGCGACCGCTTCGGCGGGCACATCCTCGGTGATGACCGAGCCGGAGGCGGTCAGCGCCCCGTCGCCCACCGTGACCGGCGCGACCAGCATGGTGTCCGAACCGATGAAGGCCCGCTTGCCGATGGTGGTGCGGTGCTTCATCACCCCGTCGTAATTGCAGGTCACCGTGCCCGCGCCGATGTTGGTATGCTCACCCACATGGGCGTCGCCAAGGTAGGTCAGGTGGCCGACCTTCACGCCTTCGTCCAGGATGGCGTTCTTGATCTCGACGAAGTTGCCGACATGGACATCCTCGGCCAGTTCGGCGCCGGGGCGCAACCTTGCGAAGGGGCCGACGGTCGCGCCGCGGCTGATGTGGCAGCCTTCCAGATGGCAGAAGCCCTTGATCTCGGCCCCGGATTCGACAGTGACGCCGGGACCGAACAGGACATTCGGCCCGATGATCGCGTCGCGGCCGATCCAGGTGTCGAGGGCGAAGAACACCGTTTCCGGCGCGGTCAGGGTGACGCCGTTCTCCAGCGCCTCGGCGCGGGCGCGGGCCTGGAAGGCGGCCTCGGCCTCGGCCAGTTGCGCGCGGGTGTTGACGCCCAGCGTCTCGGCCTCGTCGCAGAGGACCACTCCGGCGGAGAGGCCGCGGCTGCGGGCAAGCTCGACAATGTCGGTCAGGTAGTATTCGCCTTCGGCGTTGTCGTTCTTCACTTCGGCAATGAGCGAGAAGAGGAGCTTCGCCTCGGCGCAGAGAACGCCGGAGTTGCAGAGCGTTACTGCGCGCTCTGCATCCGTGGCCTCCTTGAACTCGCGGATGGCGAGCAGCTCGTCGCCCTCGGTCAGCAGGCGGCCGTAGCGGCCGGGGTCCCTGGCGTGGAAGCCAAGAACGACGACGGCGTGCTTCGCCCGGGCGTCCAGCATGGCGCGGAGGGTTTCGTCGCGGATGAGGGGGGTGTCGGCGTAAAGGACGATGGCCTCGCCGTCCGCGTCGGCCAGCAGCGGGGCGGCCTGGGCGACAGCATGGGCGGTGCCGAGTTGCGGGTCCTGGACGACGGTTTCGACGGCCTCGCTGTAGGCGGCGGCAGAGGTCGCGACGGCCTCGCCCCCATGGCCGGTGACGGTGACGATGCGGGCGGGCTCCAGCCGGTGGGCGGTGGCAAGGGCGTGGTGGAGAAGGGGCGCGGCGGCGACCTGGTGCAGGACCTTGGGCGTGTCGGAGTTCATCCGGGTGCCCTGACCTGCGGCCAATACGATGACGGATACCTGCATTCTGCCCCTTCCTTTATCGTTGCGGCCGTTTTACCCCCGTGGCGCGGGGTGGCAAGGGGGCGGTCCTCACGCCACGTTACAGGATCTCGGCATGCGCTGCGTGGTTTTCGATCTGGACGGGACTTTGGCGGACACTTCGGCCGACCTCCTGGCGGCTGCCAATGCCTGCCTGCCGCGGGCCTGCCTGGGGCCCCAGGACGCCTTGACGGCGTTCCACGGCGGGCGGGCGATGCTGCGGCTGGGGTTCCAGCGGCTGGGGATGGACTGGACCGAGGCGGACGTGGACGCGGCCTATCCGCGGCTGCTGGAGGCCTATGGGGCGGCGATCGCGGTCCATACCCGGCTTTATCCCGGCGCGATGGAGGCGGTGGAGGCGCTGCGGGGGCAGGGGATCGCGGTCTCGATCTGCACGAACAAGCCGGAGGGGCTGGCGGAGGGGCTCTTGCGGGAACTGGGGGTGCGGGGGGCCTTCGGGGCGCTGGTCGGGGCGGATACGCTGCCGGTGAGGAAGCCCGACGCGGCCCCCTATCGGGCGGCGGTGGAGCGGGCGGGGGGCGTGGTTTCCCGGTCGATGCTGGTGGGGGACA
>JBKHWC010000012.1:0-56015 GCA_046569765.1 Alphaproteobacteria bacterium
TAGTTCTTGCAGGCCCAGACATAGCCGCCCGACCATTTCAGCGCCGAGGCCACCATGTCGTCGATCAGCCGGTGTTCGTAAGTGAGGCCGCGCTTCTTGAATTCCTCGGCGAATTCCTCGTCGAAGACCTTCTGGAAGATGTCCTTGAAGCGGCCGTCATAGGCCTTGAGGATCGTGTTCTTCGTGGACAGATAGACCGGCACGTTGCGCGCCAGGCCGTAGTTCAGCGAGGCGCGGGCGAAATCGGTGATCGAGTCGTCCAGGTTGTACATGCCCATGTAGACCCCGGCCGAGGGGGCCGAATAGACCTCCTTCTCGATCACCGTGCCGTCATCGCCGACATATTTCATCGTCAGCTTCCCCTTGCCGGGGAACCTGAAGTCGGTCGCGCGATACTGGTCGCCGAAGGCATGGCGGCCGACGACGATGGGCTGGGTCCAGTGCGGAACGAGGCGCGGCACGTTCCTGCAGATGATCGGCTCGCGGAAGATCACGCCGCCCAGGATGTTGCGGATCGTGCCGTTCGGCGATTTCCACATCTGCTTCAGGCCGAATTCCTCGACCCGGGCCTCGTCGGGGGTGATCGTGGCGCACTTGACGCCGACGCCGTACTGCTTGATCGCGTTCGCCGCATCGATGGTGATCTGGTCGTCGGTGCGGTCGCGTTCCTCGATCCCGAGGTCGTAGTATTTCAGGTCGATGTCGAGATAGGGCAGGATCAGTTTCTTCTTGATGAAGTCCCAGATGATCCGCGTCATCTCGTCGCCGTCGAGCTCGACGACGGGGTTGGCTACCTTGATCTTGGACATGCGGCCCTCTCGGCTGGTGGGATTCGGATGTTGGCCTCATAGCGGAAAAGGCCGGGCTTGGAAAGGGCGGTATGCGATTGTATACCGAAATGCCGCAGCTCGATCAGAGCCCGAAGAACGGGCGACAGCGGGCACGGACCCAGTCCCATAGCGCGGGCGCGCCGCGGGCGATCTTCTGGCCGACCCGCGTCTCAAGCTGGTCGAAGGTGACATTGTAGGTGGTCCAGGTCCCGCCGCCGCTTTGCAGGTTGGCCATCACCGGCTGCACGCGGTCCAGCGACTTGGCAAAGCGGGCGTCGGGGGTTTCGGCGGCCTCAAACTCCCCCCAAAGCGCGCGAAGAGTGTCGCGCAGATCATTGGGAAGCAAGCCGAAAATGCGATCCGCCGCGCGGGATTCGGCGGCCTGCGTCTCGGCACTGGCATGGGCCTGGCCGTTCTGCGAATGGATCGGCACGTCGCCCACGTCGATTTCCACCAGGTCGTGGATCAGAAGCATCCGGATCACCCGGTTGATATCCACCCCCGGCCCGGCCTGATCGGCCAGGACCAGCGCATAAAGCGCCAGATGCCAGGAATGTTCGCCGGAATTCTCAGGCCGCGTGCCGTCGACCAGGGTCGTGGCGCGCATCACATGCTTCAGCCGGTCGGCCTCGTTCAGGAAGGCGAACTGGGCCTCAAGCCGTTCGGTCAATGGCCCATCCCGCCAAAGTCGATGGGGGCTACGGGTTCTTCTTCGATCTCGCCGCGCTTGGCAGCAAGCGCCTGATTCAGGAACTCGCGCCCGCGACGTTCGGCAAGCCGGACGCGGATCGAGGTCATGTAGGCCTCCTGAAAAGTCGGCGAGGCCGCCATCAGCACCTTCGCCACCTTTTCGTAGAAGCGGTCGTCACCCAGCTCGGCCTCGGCGGCGAGCACGTCGTCGGCCAGCTTGTCGGCCATGTCCTGCAGCGTCGACATCAGCGGGTGGCCTCGGTCATCCTCCGCCGGACATAGTCGGAGACGGTCTGGATCATCGGCTGCATATGCGCATCTTCGTCCTTGAAGAAGTGATCCGCGCCCTCGATCTCGGCATGGGTGATGGTGATCCCCTTCTGCTCATGCAGCTTGGAGACCAGCGCCCGGGTGTCCTTGGGCGGGGCCACCTTGTCGGCGGTGCCGTTGATGATCAGACCCGAGGAGGGGCAGGGCGCCAGGAAGCTGAAGTCGTACAGGTTCGCCGGCGGCGCGACCGAGACGAAGCCGGTGATTTCCGGCCGCCGCATCAGCAGCTGCATCCCGATCCAGGCCCCGAAAGAGAAGCCCGCGACCCAGCAATGCTTGGCGTTCTGGTTCATCGACTGCAGGTAATCCAGCGCGCTGGCCGCATCCGACAGCTCGCCGATCCCCTGGTCATATTCGCCCTGGCTGCGCCCCACGCCGCGGAAGTTGAAGCGCAGGACGGTGAAGCCCAGGTTGTAGAAGGCGTAGTGCAGGTTGTAGACGACCTTGTTGTTCATCGTCCCGCCATAAGCGGGGTGAGGATGCAGAACGATGGCGATCGGGGCGTCACGGTCCTTTTGCGGATGGTAGCGGCCTTCCAGGCGTCCATCGGGGCCGGCAAAGATTACCTCGGGCATGGGCCTCTTCTCATGCGGGAGCGCGCGGTTTCTTGACGCTTTCGCTCGGATAAAATAGAACCATTCTAAAGACGGCCGGGCCGCCTGTTCGAGGGGTCCGGTTTCAGGTAATGCTCGCAAGGCGCGGCGTCAATCGGCTTGGCGCCACCGGCGGGCCTGCCATGGAGCGGGGGATGAAACTTTCAACCAAGGGCCGCTATGCAATGGTGGCGCTGGCCGATCTGGCGCTGGCCGAGGCGAAGTCGGGCGGCGACGAGCTGGTGTCGCTTGCGGCGATCTCGAAGCGGCAGGACATCAGCCTGCCCTATCTGGAGCAGTTGTTCGTCAAGCTGCGCCGCGCCGGGCTGGTCGAGGCGGTGCGGGGCCCGGGCGGCGGCTACAAGCTGGCGAAAAGCCCGGACCAGATCCGCATCTCCGAGGTGATGGAAGCGGTCGAGGAAACGGTCGATGCGATGCATACCGGGGCGGGTGCCTCTGGCGGCCTGTCGGGGACACGCGCGCAGTCGCTGACCAATCGGCTGTGGGAAAGCCTGTCGGCCAATGTCTATGTCTTCCTGCACCAGGTGCGGCTGTCGGATGTGGTGAAGAACGACCTGACGCCGTGCCCGGCGGTGCCAAGCCTCTTCCGCGTGGTGGACGAGGAATGAGTCGGCTTTACCTGGACTGGAATGCCACCGCGCCGCTGCGGCCCGAGGCCCGGGCGGCCATGATCGAGGCGATGGAGGTGGTGGGCAACCCCTCCTCGGTCCATGCCGAGGGGCGGGCGGCCAAGGCCTTGATGGAGAAGGCGCGGGCGCAGATCGCTGCAGCGCTGGGGGCCGAGGGTGCGGATCTGGTCTTCACCTCGGGCGCGACCGAGGCGGCGGCCCTGGCCTGCGCCGGGCGGGGGCTCGTCTGTGCGCCGGTCGAGCATGATGCGGTGGCGGCCTGGTGCGACGGCTCGTTGCCGGTGGACGGGCAGGGCAGGGTGACGGTCGTCGAGCCGGGGCGGACGGCCTTGCAGCTGGCCAATAGCGAAACCGGGGTCATGCAGGACCTGCCGCAGGGGCTGGCGGTCAGCGACCTGACGCAGGCCTTTGGCAAGGTGGCCTTTGCCTTCAACTGGCTTGGCTGCGACATGGGGCTGGTCAGCGCGCACAAGCTGGGCGGGCCGAAGGGCATCGGCGCATTGGTGGTGCGGCAGGGCATCGATGTGCCCGCCCAGCCGAAGGGCGGCGGGCAGGAGATGGGCCGCCGGGCTGGGACCGAGAACCTGATCGGCATCGCAGGCTTTGCCGCGGCGGCCGAAGCGGCGGCGCGGGATCTGGCCAATGGGGTCTGGGACGAGGTCGCCGAAGTTAGAAATATTCTAGAATCGGAGTTGTCCGTCGCGGCAAAAGAGACTATTTCGGTCGGGAATGGTTCGCCTCGCCTGCCAAACACGCTTTGCCTGGTCGCTCCGGGCTGGAAGGGCGAGACGCAGGTGATGGCGATGGATCTGGCGGGCTTTGCCATTTCGGCGGGGTCGGCCTGCTCCAGCGGCAAGGTGCGGGCCAGCCGTGTGCTGACCGCGATGGGATTTGATGAGGCCCTTGCGGGCCAGGCGATCCGGGTCTCGATCGGCCCGGGGGTAACGAAGGAAGACGTGGGGCGGTTCGCGAAAGCCTGGACCGCCGCCTATGCCCGGGCCAGATCCCGGGCGGCATGAAGGAGAGGCCGATGACCGCTTTGGACCAGGATATCCGCGAAGGCGTGGACCGCGAGACGATCGAGACCGTCCAGGCGATGGCCGGGAAGTACAAGTACGGCTGGGAAACCGAGATCGAGACGGAATACGCGCCGAAGGGCCTCAACGAGGACATCGTGCGCCTGATCAGCCAGAAGAACGGCGAGCCGGAGTGGCTTCTGGACTGGCGGCTCGCGGCGTTCCGGCGCTGGCAGAAGATGGAAGAGCCGCGCTGGGCGATGCTCAACTACCCCGAGATCGACTATCAGGACCAGTATTACTACGCCAAGCCGAAGAGCATGGCGCAGAAGCCGAAAAGCCTTGACGAGGTCGATCCGAAGCTCTTGGCGACCTATGCCAAACTGGGGATTCCGCTGAAGGAACAGATGCTTCTGGCCGGAGTGGAAGGTGTCGCCGAGCCGCGCAAGGTTGCGGTGGACGCGGTCTTCGACTCGGTCTCGGTCGGCACGACCTTCAAGGCGGAACTGGCCAAGGCGGGGGTGATCTTCTGTTCGATCTCCGAGGCCGTGCGTGAACATCCCGAGCTGGTGAAGCAGTATCTGGGTAGCGTCGTGCCGCCCACCGACAACTTCTTCGCCACGCTGAACAGCGCCGTCTTCTCGGACGGCTCCTTCGTCTACATTCCCAAGGGTGTGCGCTGCCCGATGGAGCTGTCGACCTATTTCCGCATCAACGCGGAGAACACCGGCCAGTTCGAACGCACGCTGATCGTGGCGGATGAAGGGTCCTACGTCAGCTATCTGGAAGGCTGCACCGCGCCGAAGCGCGACACGCACCAGTTGCACGCCGCCGTCGTGGAGATCGTGATCCTCAAGGACGCCGAGGTGAAGTACTCCACCGTCCAGAACTGGTATCCGGGCGACGAAGAGGGTAAGGGCGGCATTTACAACTTCGTCACCAAGCGCGCCGATTGCCGGGGCGACCGGGCCAAGGTGATGTGGACCCAGGTCGAGACCGGCTCGGCGATCACCTGGAAATACCCCTCCTGCATCCTGCGCGGCGACGACAGCCAGGGCGAGTTCTACTCGATCGCCATCGCCAACAACGCCCAGCAGGCCGATACCGGGACCAAGATGGTTCACCTGGGCAAGCGGACGAAGTCGCGCATCGTGTCCAAGGGCATCTCGGCGGGCCGGGCGCAGAACACCTACCGGGGGCTGGTCTCAATGCACCCCAAGGCCAAGGACAGCCGCAACTACACGCAGTGCGACAGCCTGCTGATCGGCGACAAATGCGGCGCGCATACGGTCCCGTATATCGAGGTCCGCAACAATTCCTCGCGTGTCGAGCACGAGGCGACCACCTCCAAGGTGGACGACGATCAGCTCTTCTACTGCCGCTCGCGCGGGATGGACGAAGAGGAAGCGGTCGCCCTGGTGGTCAACGGCTTCTGCAAGGAGGTCCTGCAGGCCCTGCCGATGGAATTCGCGATGGAGGCGCAAAGCCTGGTCGCGATCAGCCTTGAGGGCTCGGTGGGCTAAGGCGGCGCTGGACGTCGTCGTCCGACCGCGCGAAACTGAAGGGGATAACCATGATCCTGTCCACCACGCCGACACTGGAAGGCCACCGCATCACGCGTTACCACGGCATCGTGACGGGCGAGGCGATCCTGGGCGCGAACATCTTCCGCGACCTCTTCGCCCAGGTGCGTGACATCGTGGGCGGCCGGTCCGGTGCCTATGAGCAGGAACTGGCCCGCGCCCGCAAGACCGCGCTGGCCGAACTGGAGGACGCTGCCCGGGCGATGGGCGCGGAGGCGGTGGTCGGGATCGACCTGGATTACGAGGTCATCAACAACATGCTGATGGTCACCGCCTCGGGCACGGCAGTTCAGGTGCAGCGTGTCTGACAGGCGCATTCCTCTCGCAGGGGGGCTCCTGACGCCGATATTGGAAGACGATCCGGTGTCGGAAGTGGCGGCTGGTCCGTCCGCGGCCGAGACGGTGCTGGTCTCGGCCGTGCGCAACGAGGCCCCGTTCCTCCTGGAGTGGATTGCATACCATAAGGTGATCGGCTTCGACCGGATCGTCATCCTGTCCAACACGTCGGACGATGGTACCGAAGATATCCTGTCTGCGCTCGCCGCGGCAGGGGAGGTGGTGCATCATCACGTCGACCCATCCCCGCACCAATCCCCGCAGAACGCAGCTGGCCAGGCTTTCGAGAAGCGCGAAGGCTATCGCGACGGCAGCTGGTACATCTGGCTGGATGCCGACGAATTCCTGAACATCCACGTCGGTGCGCGCAAGGTGCCGGACCTGATCGCCGCGCTGGGTGGGGCGCACGGCATCTTCCTGAACTGGCGCCTCTTCGGCCCCAGTGGCCACACCCGGTTTCCGGGCCGGTTCGTAAGCCCGGATTTCGCCCGAGCCGCGCGACCGCGGCTCGTCGCTCACTTGGAAACGAAGTCACTGTTCAGAACTGGCCCATTTGTGGCGGGCTTTTCAGAAGAGGTGATTGGGCGTCCCCGACTGGTACCGGGGACGAAACCGCTTGCGAGGGATTTTCTCGGCGGAAAAGGCCAGCCGCTTCAGGAATCGGCTCCCGTCACGCAGGATTGGCTCGCCGGAAAACCAGTACGCGGGCGAACCAATCTTGCGACTTGGGCCGAACTGGGCTGGGCTTATGCGCAGATCAACCATTATTCGGTCCGTACTCCTGAATTCTTCCGGCTCAAGGCACTTCGCGGACGCGGGGCCGCAAGCTGGAGTGTTCAGGCCAATAGCCGCCACACGGAAAGGTATTTCCGGCGCTTTGATCGCAACGAGGCCGAGGACCGCTCGATCCTCCATTGGGAGGCCGCCACCACGGCCGAGATGGACCGCCTGCGCGCCTTGCCGGGGGTGGCGGGGGCGCTCGCGCACTCCGCCCGGCTGGTGGCGGATGTCCTCGCCAAAGCCGTTGGTCCGGCGCCCGACGATATTGTCAACGCAGCACTTCCGTGCCCGAGCGAGCTGATGCAAGGCTCCAGCGTTGCCGCAGCGGATGCATTGGCCAAGGAGGGCACTGCAAAGATCATGGTCGAACCAGGGCCCACGCCAGGAATATCGGACGAAACGGGACCGGAGGGCACCCCTGCGAAGCCCAAATTCAAACTGACCTTTCCCGCGCGGGAACGCGACCATGTTGCGGCCGCCTATGACAAGGCGCAGAATATTCTGGAATACGGCAGCGGCGGCTCGACCATGCTGGCTGCGCTCCTTGGCAAGGCGGTTGTCAGCGTGGAAAGCGACAGGGCCTGGGCCGACCGGCTGACCGAGGCCCTGCACCCGGTCTCTGCCAAGGCGCAGGTGCACCATGTCGATATCGGCCCGACGACGGACTGGGGGCGCCCAAGCGATGCTTCGGGGGCGGCGCGCTATCATCGCTACGCCCTCTCGGTCTGGGATCGCCCCGATCTGGGCGAGCCGGACCTGGTGCTGATCGACGGCCGCTTCCGCGCGGCCTGCCTTGCCGCCGTCATGCTGCGCGCCAAGCGGCCGACGGTGGTGCTCTTCGACGACTATGTCGAACGCAAATACTATCACGGGGTCGAGAAACTGGCCCGCAAGGAAGAGGTGGTGGGCCGGATGGCGCGGTTCACCGTCACGCCGGGCCCGATCCCGGCCGAGATGCTCACTCAGGTCATCGGCTGGTTCTCGGACCCGCGCTGACCGGACGAAAGGAAAGAAAATGCTGGAAATCAATAACCTGCACGTCAAACTTGAAGACGAGGACAAGGTGATCCTCCGCGGCGTCGACCTGAAGATCGGCCCGGGTGAGGTTCATGCGATCATGGGGCCGAACGGCTCGGGCAAGTCGACGCTGTCCTATGTGCTTGCGGGCCGCGAGGGCTATGAGGTGACCGAAGGCTCGGCCACGCTGGACGGGCATGAACTGCTGGAGATGGAGCCGGAAGAGCGCGCGGCGGCGGGCCTGTTCCTGGCCTTCCAGTACCCGGTCGAAATCCCCGGCGTCGGCAACATGACCTTCCTGCGCACCGCAGTGAACGCGCAGCGGAAAGCCCGCGGCGAGGAAGAGGTCAGCGCGGCGGACTTCCTGAAGCTGGTGCGCGAGAAGGCCAAGACGCTGAAGATCGACGCCGAGATGCTGAAGCGCCCCGTGAACGTCGGCTTTTCGGGCGGCGAGAAAAAGCGCAACGAAATCCTGCAGATGGCCATGCTGGAACCCCGCATGTGCATCCTGGACGAGACGGACTCGGGCCTTGATGTCGATGCGATGAAGCTGGTCTCGGACGGAGTGAACGCGCTGCGCGATGCGGGGCGGTCGTTCCTGGTCATCACGCACTACCAGCGGCTTCTGGACCATATCAAGCCGGACGTGGTGCACATCATGGCGGCGGGCCGGATCGTCAAGACCGGCGGGCCGGAACTGGCGCTGGAGGTCGAGACCAACGGCTATGCCGATATCCTGAGCGAGGTGGGCTGATGGCACTGCCGAAGGTCAAGGAAGACGCACTCGCGGCGCGTCTGGCGGCGCTGCCGGCGGTGGCGTGGAAGGGCTGGCTGGGGGCCGCGCGGGCCGATGCTCTGGCGCGGCTTGCCGCGATGGGCCTGCCCGCCCGGCGCGACGAATACTGGCGCTATACCGATCCCACCAGCCTGGTCGCGGCCGAGGCGACCCCCGCCGCCCGGTTCAACCCGGGCGACGAGGTGGCGGCCTTCGACGGGATCGACCGGCTGAAACTGGTCTTCGTCGACGGGGTGTTCGACCCGGCGCAATCCGATGATCCGACCCTCGCCGGGGTCGAGATCGAGCGTCTGGCCGAGGCCGGCGCGGCGGACATCCACTGGGCGCAGGGGCTTTACGGCGTGCTGGAAGCGCGCGGGCAAAGCCCGGTGCAGCGGCCGCTCGCGGCGCTGAATACGGCCCATGCGACCGATGGCGTGCTGATCCGGGTCACGGGTCGCGCCGCGCGTCCCGTAGCGCTGATTTATGCACATGAATCCACGACTTCCGACGCGATGCTCCACCATTGCGTGAAGGTTGAAGCGGGGGCGGAACTGACGCTTCTGGAAAGCGGCCCGGCTGCGGCGCGCTTGACCAAGGTGCTGGAGGTCGAGGTCGCCGATGGCGCCAGCTTCCACCACATCCGGGTTCAGGGCCGCGACCACGAACGCCGCGCGGTGACGCATGTCTTCACCCGCTTGGGCAAGGAGTCCGAATTCCGCTCCTTCACCCTGACCGCGAACGGCCGCCTGACCCGCAACGAGGCGGTGATCGAACTCACCGGCGCCGACGCCCGCGCCCATGTGGCCGGGGCGGCGGTGGGGGACGGCGATTTCCACCACGACGACACCGTTTTCATCACCCATGCGGCCGAGGCTTGCGAAAGCCGCCAGGTGTTCAAGAAGGTGCTGATGAACGGCGCGACCGGCGTTTTCCAGGGAAAGATCCTGGTGAAGCCGGGCGCCCAGAAGACCGACGGCTACCAGATCAGCCAGTCGCTCCTGCTGGACGAGGACAGCCAGTTCCTCGCCAAGCCCGAGCTTGAAATCTACGCCGACGACGTGAAGTGCAGCCACGGCTCCACCTCCGGCGCGATTGACGAGACGGCGCTGTTCTACATGCAGTCGCGGGGGGTACCGCGCAAGACCGCGCAGGCGCTCTTGGTGCTGGCCTTCCTGGCCGAAGCCATCGACGAAATCGCCGACGAGGCCATCGCCGAGGATATCCGCGGTCGCCTCGAAGGCTGGCTCGCCCGCCACGCCAAGGAGAGCGCATGAGCGTCTCGACCGAACTGGTCTCGACCTGGACCGCGCCGCGCAAGGCGCTGCGGCGCCATCTTGCGCGCGGCCGGTCCGAGCCCTTTGCCTTCTCGCTCCTCCTGGTGTTCCTGATCCTGGCCTTCGTCGGGCAATGGCCCACCGCCGCGCGCGAGGCGCATTTCGCGGGCGATGCCTCGGCCGCCCCGCGCATCCTGGCCCGTGCCTTCGCGGTGCTGGCGACGATCCCGCTCTGGTACGGGCTTGCCGCGCTTAGCCGGGTGGTCTCGGGCGCCCTGGGCGGGCAGGGGACGTGGTACGGCGCGCGGATCGCGCTGTTCTGGGCGCTGGCGTCGGTCGGGCCGCTGATGCTGCTGCAAGGCCTTGTCTCGGGCATGATCGGGCAGGGGCCCGCGCTCTGGTCGGTCACGGGGCTGGTCGGGCTGGGCTTCCTCTGGCTCTGGCTGACCATGCTGCACGAATCCGAAAAGGGAGACGCGGCATGACCGGCCTGCCTGCCCGCATCCGTGACCTTGTCGGCCTGTCGCTGCGCGATCCGCGTGGGGCGCTGCGGGCCTTGCAGGCGGAACAGGTGCCGCTGGCCGCGCGCTCGGCGGGGCTGCTGCTGATGGCGGTCCTCTCGACGATCTTCCTGCAGCTTGGATTCGCGTTGACCCCGCCCGGGCCCGACCCGGTCGCCGGGTTCCTGGCGCAAAGCCCGTTCCAGACGGCCGTGGTGCAATGGCTGGTCCTGCTGCTGTCGGCCGCCCTGATCTACCGCGTCGGCCGCGCCTTCGATGGCAAGGGCAGCCTTGCGGATTCGATCCTGGTCGTGGTCTGGCTGCAGCTCATCATGCTGGGCGTGCAACTCGCGCAACTCGTGGCCTTCATCCTGGTTCCGCCGCTGGGGGGGCTTCTGGGGCTGATGGGCTTTGGCCTGTTCCTCTGGCTGTCAGTCAATTTCATCGCCGAGCTGCACGGCTTCCGCTCGCTGGGCCTGGTTTTCCTGGGCCTGATCCTGACCACGCTTGCCGCCGTGATCGCGGTGGCCATGGTCTTCAGCCTCATCCTCGGGCCGGGGGTCCTGACCAATGTATGACGTCCGACAGGTCCGCGCCGATTTCCCGATCCTCTCGCGGCAGGTGAACGGCAAGCCGCTGGTCTACCTTGACAACGGGGCCTCGGCGCAGAAGCCGCAGGTGGTGATCGACGCGGTGACGCGCGCCTATTCCGAGGAATACGCGAACGTTCACCGTGGCTTGCACTACCTTTCGAACCTCGCGACCGAGAAATACGAATCCACCCGCGGGGTGATCGCCAGGTTTCTCAATGCCGCTTCCGAGGACGAGATCGTCTTCACCACCGGCACGACCGAGGCGATCAACCTGGTCTCCTATGCCTGGGCCGCCCCCCGGCTGGAGGCAGGCGACGAGATCGTCCTTTCGGTAATGGAGCATCACGCCAACATCGTGCCCTGGCACTTCCTGCGCGAACGGCAGGGGGTGGTGCTGAAATGGGTCGAGGTCGACGGGAACGGCGACCTTGATCCCCAAGCCGTCATCGACGCCATCGGCCCCCGGACGAAACTGGTCGCCGTGACGCATATGTCGAACGTCCTTGGCACCGTTGTCGATGTGGCCGCGATCTGCCGGGGCGCGCGCGACAAGGGCGTGCCGGTTCTGGTCGACGGCTCCCAGGCCTCGGTCCACATGCCGGTGGATGTGCAGGCCATCGGCTGCGACTTCTACGCCATCACCGGGCACAAACTGTACGGTCCCTCGGGCTCGGGCGGGATCTATATCCGGCGTGAACGACAGGCCGAGATGCGCCCCTTCCTGGGCGGCGGCGACATGATCCGCGAGGTCACCCGCGACACCGTCACCTGGAACGACCCGCCGATGAAGTTCGAGGCCGGGACCCCCGGCATCGTCCAGCAGATCGGCCTGGGCGTGGCGCTGGACTATCTGATGGGCCTCGGGATGGAGAACGTGGCGGCGCATGAGCGGACCTTGCGCGACTATGCCCGCGCGCGGCTGGCAGGGCTTAACTGGCTGAACGTCCAGGGGAATTCCGCCAGCAAGGGCGCGATCTTCTCCTTCACCATGGAAGGCGCGGCCCATGCCCATGACATCTCCACCATCCTCGACAAGCGCGGGGTGGCGGTCCGGGCAGGCACCCATTGCGCAATGCCGCTGATGCAGACCTTGGGCATCACCGCCTCGTGCCGGGCCTCGTTCGGGCTGTACAACACGGTCGAAGAGGTCGACGCGTTGGTCAGCGCGCTGGAACTGGCGCACGAGCTGTTCGCCTGACCACCCGGGGCCTTGCGGCCCCGGGTAACGGGCTCAGAACTTCCACTTCATCCCGATCACCGCCGCCTGGTCGGTCACCCCGGCGCGGTTGCCGAAGTTTTCGGCATGGACCAGCTCCAGCAGGAACTCCGAGGCCGCGCCCATCGGCATCTGATAGCTGACCGACAGGTCCACCTGCCGTTCGGCCGGGGCCAGGTCCAGCGTCAGGCTGCGCACTTCCGCCTCCCCCCGGGTCAGCGCGACCGGAACCTCCATCACCGCCTGCCCCGAGCTGACCGCCAGTGGCATCGAGACGCCGACCGACAGCCGGTCATCGCGGGCAAGGACATTGCGGCCGCCCAGGTCCAGGCTGATGCCGTCGAAACGGGCGGTCGAGACGCGGCTCATCGCCGTGGGCGTCGCGAGATCCGCCACCCCCATCTCGCCCGTCAGCGCGAAGAACCCGCCGGTCCCCAGGTCATGCGACAGGCTGACCGTCAGCGCCGCCATGGTTGCCCCGCCGCCGCTGCTGTCTGTAAACCCCATCACCCGCCCGTCGTCGCGCGCGAGCTTCAGGCCAAGGTCCAGGTTCACCCCGCCCTCGATCACCCGCCGCGCCAGCGCCAGGCCATAGCTGTCGTCCCTGCCCAACAGGACCGAGGCCGAGGCGCTGCCATCCGGGGCCGCCAGCTCCATCGTCTGGCCGGGGAAGGCGTCGAAACTGCGTGCCAACGGATGCGTGGGCGTGGTGCGGACGGCGGCCAGGTCGCGGTGCATCGCCCGCGCGGCCCGGGTCTCGGCCAGGGACTGGGGGGTAGCCTCGGTGGCAAAAGCGGTCGCGGCCACGCCGAACCCGGCGCCAAGCTGGTCCCTCACGGCAAGGTTCACCCCGCCCAGGCCTCGCTCGACCGCATCGCCCATCGCCCCGCCCGTGGAAAATCCGATGTCCTCGGTCGCGACCTCGCGGCCGTCTGCCATCTGGACCTTCATCGTCCCGATCGGCCGCAGCGCCGCCTCGATGTCCAGGAAACCATGGCCGTAGATCACCGAATAGCCCTTGGTGAAGCCCTCGGCCAGTTCGACGGTCCCGTCCGGCGTGAAGAAATCATCCTCGGCCGAGGCAAGAAGCCGCGCCCGCAGTTCATGCGGGCTGAGGCCCGGGAAAGCCTCGGCCAGCAGCGCCAGCGCGCCCGAGACCTGCGGCGCGGCAAAGGAGGTGCCAGTGATCGGCGCATAGTCCGAACCGCCGCCCGTGGCCGCAGTCCAGGTCCCGTCCGCGATCAGGCACCAGCGCGCGGCCTCCCAGCAGGCGTTGGAGATCAGGTGCACATCCGTCACCTCCTCGTCGCGGAAGGTCGGCACGCCGTTCATCACCGCCAGCCACCCCGCCTCCAGCTCGTTGCGCAGCCAGGGCAGACCCTCCATCAGCGTGGAATTCCTCAGGCTGTCGTTCGATCCGGCAAAGACCACGACGCCATAGGCGGCATAGGCGTCCAGCGCGGCCAGATAGTCCTGCCCGTCAGGCCCATAGTTGAAGGCGCTGTCGAAATCCGCCGCGGTCAGCCCCAGCGTGGGGAAACCCCAGGAGTTGTTCCAGGCCACCGCGCGGTTGTCCAGCGCCAGCTGGCCCATGGCCGTTAGCGCCTCGTCCCGCTGGAAGTCGCCGACGAAAAGGGACGCGCCGGGGGCCGTACCGACGAAATTGTCCGAATTCCCCGCCAGGACCGAAGCCACGGCGGTCCCATGTTCGTCCTGCAAGGTCGAATCGCTGAAGACGAAGATGCGGCCGGTCAGGCTCTCATGGGTGAAGGAGACCGCGCTGTCGGACATGGCGACGAACTGCCCCGCGCCGGTCAGGCCCGCGGCATGGGCCACCACCGCGCCCGAGCTGCGCAGCGGATCCTGTACCGCCGCATCGGGTACGGAAGGATCGAAATACCGCTGCA
Organism: Alphaproteobacteria bacterium; assembly: GCA_046569765.1. Taxonomy (GTDB): domain Bacteria; phylum Pseudomonadota; class Alphaproteobacteria; order Rhodobacterales; family Rhodobacteraceae; genus Tabrizicola. Next base: position 14,094 of record JBKHWC010000012.1, read on the forward strand.
GCCAGGCGATCGAAACGGGCGTGTTCTGGTATTTCGGAAGGTCCAGCAGGTTCTCCACATCCTCGGCCAGGCTGGGAAGGAAGGTGACGCCGCCGGTGAAGGCCAGGGCCGACACCGCGTCCGGCGCGCGGAAATCGGGCAGATAGTCCAGCACCGAGATCTCGCTTTCGTCACCCCCGCCGCAGCCCGCGACCAGCGCCAGGCAGGACAGCGAGGTGAGAGACGCGGCAAGGCGGCGGCGGGGCAGGGGACGGGCGGAAGCGTTCGGGGCCGGTGCTGGGGGCGCGGCGCGGTGGGGCACGATGCGGAAACCTCGCAATTACATCATGCCGCCACAGCATCCCGCGCCACAGATTCGGTCAAGGCCCGCCGGATAATTCCCGGCTGAGGATATGCGCAGCCCTTCGCCCTGTGCGGGAAATGCCGCAAGCCCTGCCTTTGCCCGTTGCACCCCGCCGCGCCTTCCGCTAAGCACGGCCCCAGGCACCCGTAGCTCAGCTGGATAGAGTGCTGCCCTCCGAAGGCAGAGGTCACAGGTTCGAATCCTGTCGGGTGCGCCAGCCCATTTCGCCTGCGCTGAGCGGTCGCCCCGCGTGACGCCTGCGGGCAACAGCCCGGACGCCGACCTTGCCGCCACTGGCCCGAATTGCTGCTGGTCTTGCTCTGGGAACCCTGGGCGGGGTCCTGTTCCACGCCCTCGCGCTGCCTTTGCCCTGGATGCTGGGCGCGCTGTTCTGCACCATGGCGGCCTCGGTCGCCGGGCTGCCGGTGCTGGGGCCCGCGCGCCTGAGGTCGGCAATCGTGGCGATCATCGGCGTCCTTCTCGGCTCGCGCTTCACGCCCGAGGTGCTGGACCAGGCGGGCCAGACCCTCGTGACGCTGTCGATCCTTTTGGCCTATCTCGCTGCGGTCGCCGCCGTGGTCGTGCCCTTCTACCGCTTCGTCGGCCGTCAGGACTGGACCACCGCCTATTTCGCCGGGATGCCCGGCGGCCTGTCCGAGATGATCGAGCTGGGCGAGGCGCGGGGCGCCAATGTCCCGGCCATCGTGCTGGCCCATTCGCTGCGCATCGTGGTGACCATCGCGCTGATGGCGCTTCTGTTCCGCGTGGTCCTGGGCCATGACGTCGGTGCGGCCAGCGCTACGGGCGGCGCGGCGCTGGGGCTGGCGGATGCCGCGATCCTGACCGCTTGCGCTGTCCTTGGCGCGGTCCTTGGAACCCGGCTGCGGCTTCCCGCGCCGACCTTCCTGGGCCCGCTGATCCTGTCGGCGGCGGTGCATCTGGCCGGTTACACCGAAAGCGCGCCGCCCGGTCTGCTGGTCAATGCGGCGCAGGTGGTGCTGGGCACGATCCTTGGTTGCCGCTTCCTGGGCATCGCGCCGGTGATGCTGGCCCGGGCCGGGCTGCTCAGCCTCGGCTCCACCGTCCTGACCCTTGCCCTGGCGCTGCTCGCCGGACTTGCCATGGGCCAGTTGGCCGGCGTCAGCCTTGACCAGTCCATGCTGGCCCTGGCGCCGGGCGGGCTGACCGAGATGGGCCTGATCGCGCTGGCGATCCAGGCCGACGTCGCCTTTGTCGCGCTGCATCATGTCGTGCGCATCCTTGTGGTGATCGTCCTGGCGCCGCTTCTGGCCCGGGCTCTGCCCCAGGACCGCTGATCCCGCCACCGGCCAGGGGCTGCGGCTCTTGTCTTCTTGCAAATGCTTCTCATTTACAGTCTACTGATCCCGAAGCCGATGGAGCCCCGATGCCGACCCGCCGCCTGCTTCTTGTTGCCGCCCTGACCGCCACCCTGCCGCTGACTGCCTTCGCGCAAGACCGGCTCAAGGTCGTGACCACCTTCACCGTCATCGCCGACATGACCCGCAACGTCGCGGGCGAGGGGGTCGAGGTCGTCTCGATCACCAAGCCGGGGGCCGAGATCCACGGCTATGAGCCCACGCCGCAGGACATCGTCGGCGCCTCGGATGCCGACCTCGTTCTCTGGAACGGCCTGAACCTCGAACGCTGGTTCGAGCAATTCCTGACCAACCTCGGCGAGGTTCCCTCCGCCACGCTGACCGAGGGGATCCAGCCGATCTCGATCTCGGGCGGCGAATATGAGGGTAAGCCGAACCCCCATGCCTGGATGAGCCCCGCCAACGCGCAGATCTATGTCGACAATATCGCGGCGGCGCTGTCGGACGCCGACCCCGCCAATGCCGCGACCTATGCCGCCAATGCCGCGACCTACAAGGCCCGGCTCGCCGCCGCGCTCGATCCCCTGAAGGCGCAGATCGCCGCGCTGCCCGAAGACCGCCGCTGGCTTGCCACCTGCGAAGGCGCCTTCTCCTACCTCGCCCGCGACCTTGGTCTGCAAGAGCTTTACCTCTGGCCGATCAATGCCGACCAGCAGGGCACCCCCCGTCAGGTCCGCGCCGTGATCGACGGGGTGCGGGAACACGCGATCCCGGCCGTCTTCTGCGAAAGCACCGTCCCCTCCGACCCGGCCGAACAGGTCGCCCGCGAAACCGGCGCGGCCTTCGGCGGCATCCTCTATGTCGACAGTCTCTCGGCCGAGGACGGGCCGGTCCCCAGCTATCTCGACCTGTTGAGGGTCACTACCGAAACCATCGCCAAGGGGCTTGCCCCGGCGGACTGAGGACACCATGCGCGACGACACGAGGGAGACGGGCGAAACCGACGGAATCCTTGCCGAAGGCGTGACCGTCACCTACCGCAACGGCCTGACCGCGCTCACCGACGCCAGCTTTGCCATCCCGCGCGGGACCATCACCGGGCTGGTTGGCGTGAACGGCGCGGGCAAATCCACGCTCTTCAAGGCGATCATGGGCTTCGTCCCCATCGCCCGCGGCACGATCCGCCTGCTCGGGATGCCCGTCCGCGAGGCGCTGCGCCGGAACCTCGTGGCCTATGTCCCCCAGGCCGAGGAGGTGGACTGGTCCTTCCCGGTCCTGGTCGAGGATGTGGTGATGATGGGCCGCTACGGCCACATGGGCCTGCTGCGTCGCCCCTCCGCGCAGGACCGTGCCAAGGTCGATCAGGCGCTGGCCCGCGTCGGCCTTGCGGACCTCCGCCACCGCCAGATCGGCGAGCTGTCGGGCGGCCAGAAGAAGCGCGTCTTCCTCGCGCGCGCCCTGGCGCAGGAAGGCCGGATCATCCTTCTGGACGAACCCTTCACCGGCGTCGACGTGAAGACCGAGGACCAGATCATCGACCTCCTGCGCGCCTTGCGCGACGAAGGCCACGTCATGCTCGTCTCGACCCACAACCTCGGCTCGGTCCCCGACTTCTGCGACCGGACCGTGCTGGTCAAGGGTGCCGTCCTCGCCCACGGCCCGACCGAGACCACCTTCACAAGGCAGAACCTCGAACGCGCCTTCGGCGGGGTCCTGCGCCACTTCACCCTGGGCGGCACCGACCTGCACGAGGACGACGACACCCGCGAAATCTCCATCCTCACCGACGACGAACGCCCCTTCGTCCAGTACGGCCGCAAGGGCGACAAATGATCCGGGCCCCCTTTCATCTTTGCCCAAATATCCCCGCCGGAGGCAGTCCCGAGCGGTTTTGCGTCCTTCACGCAAAACCGCGAGAGAAAAGGCTCGCGCCGCAAGGCGCTCATTCTGATAACCGCCCCGACCCGCGCGAGGGCACCCATGCTTGAGCCCTTTGCCTACACCTACATGACCAACGCCATGTGGGTCTCGGCCCTGGTGGGGGGCGTCTGCGGCTTTCTCTCGGCCTACCTCATGCTCAAGGGCTGGTCGCTGATCGGAGATGCGCTTTCCCACTCGGTCGTCCCCGGTGTGGCGGGGGCCTATATCCTGGGCCTTCCCTTCGCGCTTGGCGCCTTCCTCTCCGGGGGCCTCGCCGCCGCCACCATGCTGTTCCTGACCAACCGCACCGGCCTCAAGACCGACACGGTGATTGGCCTGATCTTCACCTCCTTCTTCGGCCTCGGCCTTTTCCTCATCTCGATCTACCCGACCAGCGTGTCGATCCAGACCATCACGATGGGCAACATCCTCGCCATCTCGCCGGGCGACACCCTGCAACTGATCCTGATCGGAGGCCTCTCGGCCGCCGTCCTGTTGATCCTCTGGAAGGACCTCATGGTCACCTTCTTCGACGAGGCCCATGCCCGCACCATCGGCCTGCGCCCCGGCAGGCTGAAAGTCGTGTTCTTCACCCTCCTCTCCGCCTCGACCGTCGCCGCCATGCAGACCGTGGGCGCCTTCCTCGTCGTCGCCATGGTCGTGACGCCCGGTGCCACGGCCTATCTCCTGACCGACCGCTTCCCCCGCCTCCTCGCCCTCTCCGCCGGGATCGGAGCCGGCACCGGCTTTGCGGGCGCCTACCTCTCCTACTTCCTGGACGGCGCCACCGGAGGCGTCATCGTCCTGCTGCAAACCGCCTGCTTCGCGCTGGCCTTCCTCTTCGCCCCCAAACACGGCCTCCTCGCCGCAAGACGGAGGGCGCGGGCATGATCGAGACCCTGGTCCAGCCCTTCCAGTTCCCCTTCATGCAGAACGCCTTCCTGATCGCGCTGATCGTGGCCCCGCCGACCGCGCTACTGTCCTGCTTCCTGGTCCTGAAAGGCTGGGCGCTGATGGGAGACGCGGTCAGCCACGCCGTCCTGCCCGGCATCGTGCTGGCCTACCTCAGCGGCCTTCCCCTCCTGCTGGGGGCCTTTGCCGCCGGCCTCGGCAGCGCGCTTCTGACCGGCTGGCTTGCCGACAACAGCCGCATCAAGCGCGACACAGTGATGGGAGTCGTCTTCTCGGCCATGTTCGCCGCCGGGGTTGTCCTCTTCACCGCCTTCCCGACGGACGTCCACCTCGACCACATCCTCTTCGGCAACATGCTGGGGGTAGGAGGCGCGGACCTGCTGACGGCGGCCCTGATCTCGGTCCCCGTCACCCTGATCCTCAGCCTGAAATGGCGCGACCTTATGCTCCACGCCTTCGACCCGGCGCAGGCGCAGGTCTCGGGCCTGCCGGTCAAGCTCCTGCACTACGGCCTGCTCGCCATCCTGTCGCTCACCATCGTCGCCACGCTGTCCTCGGTCGGGCTGATCCTTGCCATCGGCCTTCTCATCGCACCCGGCGCCATCGCCTTCCTCACCACCCGCAGCTTTGGCGCCATGCTGATCGCCGCGACCGCGATCTGCCTTTTCGCCATGACCGCCGGGGTCTGGGCGAGCTTCCATCTCGACAGCGCCCCCGCGCCGACGATCATCCTGATCCTGACCGCGCTGTTCCTCCTTGCCTTCCTGCGCCGCGCCCTGAGCCGCTCGGCCTGATCCGGCCCTTTACCGCTGGCCCCGAACCCCCTACCCATGGGCAGGATGAGCGAGACCCCCCTGACCCAGGCCATCGACGCCAGCCTTGCCCGGATCGCCGCCGATCCCCCAGGGCCCGCGCGGCTTGAGGCGCAGCTGCGCCAGCTGGCGAAATGGCGCTCCATCCTGCTGGCCAATACGATAGCCGCAAGGAACGGCCCCACCGTCGCCCACGGCCCCTTTTCCGGCATGACCTATCCGGTCGGGACCTCGGAAGGCGGCCGCGCCCCGCGCCTTCTGGGAGCCTATGAGGCAAGCCTCCATCCCGTGATCGAGACGGTGATCGCGCGCGGCTATCCCCAGGTCCTGGATCTCGGCTGCGCCGAGGGCTATTATGCTGTGGGCCTTGCCCGCCGGATGCCCGCCAGCACCATCCACGCCCGCGACAGCGACCCGCAGGCCCGCAGCCTTTGCACCGCGCTGGCCCAGGCCAATGGCGTCGCCGACCGCCTCCACATCGGACCCGAGGTCGCCCACGCCGACCTCGCGCTTTGCGCCGAGGCCCCGACCTTCATCCTGTGCGACATCGAAGGCGCCGAGGATGCCCTTCTGGACCCAGCCCGTGCCCCGGCGCTGACCCGGGCCGACCTTCTGGTGGAAACCCATTCGCCCAAGACGCTGGACCGTCTGACCGACCGTTTCGCCCCCTCCCATCAGATCACGCGGATCGACCGCAACCTGCGCCCCGACCTTCTGCCCGACTGGGCCGAGACGCTTTCGGACCTCGACCGCCTGCTTCTGCTGTGGGAATGGCGGGCGCGGCCCACCCCCTGGCTCTGGATGGAGCGGAAATGACCCGGACCAATGCCGCGATCTGGTTCACCGCCGATGGCTATGACCCCGCCGCAAAGGGCATCAACGGCCGCCGCGTCGCCGGGGAAAGTTTCCTGCGCGGCTTCTTCGCCCATGCCGAGGTTCAGGAATTCGTCAGCCTCGCGCATACCTCTGCCGACCATGCCGCCTTTGCCGCCATGGCCCGCGCCGCCGGGGTGACGCGGCCCCTGCGCGCCGTGCGGCTGGACCAGCCCGCCGCGATCCGCCCGGTCGAGGTCGTCAGCTACCCCGCCCCGATCGGGACCACCGAATGTTGGCGCCGTGCGCCCTATGGCGGTGCGGCCTGGGCGCTCTGCGGGATCACCCATACGATCTCGACCCGGGCGGTGATGCAGGGCTTCTTCGACCTGCGTTCGGCGCCGCAGATGCCTTGGGACGCGGTGATCTGCACTTCCGCCGCCGTGCAAGCCGCCGTGCGCCGTCTGATGGAACTGGCCGAGGACCACCTGGCCCGCCGCTTCCCCGGCGCAATCCTGCCCGCCCGGCCACTCCTCCCGGTGATCCCGCTGGGGGTCCATGGCGACGACTTCACCCGCGATTCCGCGGCAGGGCAGGGGCTGCGCGCCCGCCTGGGCATCGCGCCCGAAGATGTGGTCGCCTGCACCATCGCCCGCCTGACGCCGGATGAGAAATTCGACCCCTTCCCGCTGTTTCTTGCCATGGAAGAGGCCCAGGCCCGGCTGACACACGCGGGGAAGGGCAGGCTCCACCTCATCCTCTGCGGCCAGTTCCGCATCCCGCACTGGCAAGGCGTCTTCGAACAGGGCGCGGCACGGCTCATGCCCTCCTGCGGCTATCACCTGACCGATGGTGGCGACGCGGAGGCGCGGAAGGCCACCCTCTCCGCCGCCGACATGTTCCTCTTTCCCATCGACAACGTGCAGGAAACCTTCGGCCTCGCTCCCGTCGAGGCGATGGCGGCGGGCCTGCCGGTCATCGTCTCGGACTGGGACGGGCTGCGCGACACCGTGACGCCCGAGGTCGGCTTCCGTGTGCCTACCGAACTGCCCCCGCCGGGCACGGCCATGCATCTGGGCCAGCGCCACCTTGGCGGGACGGATGGCTATGTGCAGCATGTGGGCCAGCTTGCCGCGATGACCCGGCTGGACGTGGGCGCCCTGGCCCGCGCGGTCGAGACGCTGGCGGTTGACCCCGCCTTGCGCGCCCGGATGGGGGCGGCGGGGCAGGCGCGGGCGCGGGCGCTTTACGACTGGCGCGCGGTGATTCCGCAGATGCAGGCGCTCTGGGGCGAGCAGGCCGCGATGCTGGCCCAGGCCCGCGCCCGTCCCGGCCCGCTGACCGCACCGCTGGACCCCGCGCTGGTCCCCGTCGGCCCCGCGCCCGAGCAGATGTTCGCCGCCTACCCCAGCCGCCGCCCCGCCCCCGACCGCCGCCTGCGCCCGGTCCTGCTTGGTGACCGGCCCGGCGTGTCCGACACGCTTGCACTGCGCGACTACCTCTTCACCCGCCGCCTGCCCGAGGACCCCGCCCGCATCGCCGCCGTCCTTGCCGCCCACGCCCCCGCCGCCACAGCGCCCGAGGTCGCCGCCGCCACCGGCCTTGCCCCCGCCATCGTCGCCCGCGCCACCGCCTGGCTGCTCAAGTACCACTTCCTGGAGGACGCCCCATGAGATCCATCCTCATCACCGGCGCCGGCGCCGGCATCGGCCGCGCCACCGCGCGGCTCTTCCTGGCCGAGGGCTGGGAGGTCACGCTCCTCGGCCGCCGCCGCGAGACGCTGGAGGAGACGGCCCAGGGTCACACGGCCCGCATCCTCCCCTGCGACGTGGGCGATCCCGCCCAGGTCGAGGCCGCCTTCGCCCACCTGACCCGCCTGGATGTCCTGTTCAACAATGCCGGGATCTCCGCCCCCGCCGCGCCGATCGACGAGATTCCGGTGGACCAGTGGCTGGACGTCAGCCGGACCAACATCACCGGCATGTTTCTCTGCGCCCGCGCGGCCTTCGGGCTCATGCGCCGCCAGGCGCCGCGGGGCGGGCGGATCATCAACAACGGCTCGATCTCGGCCCATGTGCCCCGCCCTGGCTCCACGCCCTACACGATGTCGAAACACGCCGTGACCGGCCTGACCCGGACCCTTGGCCTCGACGGCCGTGCCTTCGACATCGCCTGCGCGCAGATCGACATCGGCAATGCGCTTACGGAAATGGCCGCGCGCTTCACCCAGGGCGTGCCTCAGGCCGACGGCAGCATAAGGGCCGAGCCCGTGATGGACGTGGATCACGTCGCGCGCATGGTCCTGCACATGGCCAGCCTGCCCCTGGACGTCAACACGCCCTTCGTCACCATCATGGCCCGCGACATGCCCTTCATCGGCCGCGGCTAGGCCGCCTGGATATACATCCTGTTCAGCAACTGGATCGTCTGCAGCACCTTGGGGTCCTGGATCGCATAGAAGATCGTCTTGCCCTCGCGCCGCGTGCTGACCAGTCCCTCCAGCCGCAGCCGCGCAAGCTGCTGGCTGACCGCCGCCTGACGCGAGCCCAGAAGCCGCTCAAGCTCGGTCACCGACCGCTCGCCCTCGGTCAGGTGGCACAGGATCGCAAGCCGCCCCTCATGGCTCAGCGCCTTCAGGAAAGCTGCGGCCTCGGGGGCGCAGGCAACAAGGCCGCATCCCTCGATAAGGGTGGGGGCGGGCACGGTGCCGTTCGACAGGGGGGAAAGGCCGTTCAGTTCACGCGACATGGGGTACTCCGCACAACTCGAGATTGCATTTAAAGATATCATTACCTGCGGACATGCGCGAGGGGCCTCTTGTCTCTGGACAGCCCCGCGGGCAAGGTTTGGCCGAAACTCACCACCCGGCCGGAGCAGCATCGGCGAAAGCCCGCCCCGCCCCGCCGGTTCAAGGACCCAGCATGACCCGATCTCTTGCCTTCACTGCCCCCGGCCGCTTCTGGCGAGGCAACCTGCACACCCATTCCACCCGCTCGGACGGGGCGCTCAGCCCGGAAGAGGTCTGCCGCCGCTACCGCGACGAAGGCTATGATTTCCTTGCCCTGACCGACCATTTCATCGGCAGCTACGGCTATCCGATCGTCGACACCGAAGCCTTCCGCAGCAACGGATTCACCACGATCCTCGGGGCCGAGCTTCACTCGGGCGCCATGGCGAATGGCGAGCTCTGGCATATTCTGGCCGTGGGCCTGCCGCCCGATTTCGCGCCCTCGAACAGCCCGACCTTCGTGCCGGTCAAGGACCAGGAAACCGGGGCCGAGATCGCCGCCCGTGCCGTCGCCGCCGGGGCCTTTGTCGCCATCGCCCATCCGCAATGGTCGGGCCTGACGCTGGACGACGCCCGCACCATCACCGCCGCCCATGCGGTCGAGATCTATAACCACGGCTGCGCCACCGGGGCCGACCGGGCCGACGGCGGCGCAATCCTGGACCTTCTGCTGACCGAGGGGCGGCAGCTGACGCTCATCGCCACCGACGACGCCCATTTCACCGAGCCGGACCATTTCGGCGGTTGGGTCATGGTCAAGGCGCAGGAAAACACGCCCGAGGCGTTGCTTGCGGCGCTGAAGGCCGGCGCCTTCTATTCGACGCAGGGCCCCGAGCTGCGCGATGTCTATCTGGAGGGCGACGAGATCGTGGTGGAATGTTCCGCCGTGGTCTCGGTCGTGGCGCTTGGCCATGGGACCGGGGCCAAGGCGGTCCATGGTCACAGCCTGACGCGGGCGAGGATCCCGCTTCAGCGGCTGAACAACAGCCCCTGGGTTCGCGTGGCCGTGATCGACGCCGCCGGGCGTCGGGCCTGGTCGAACCCGATCTGGCGCGCGGGCGGACGGAACCCGCGCGTCCTTCAGGCGTAACCCTCCCGGAAAGGAGGCCCGATGCCCGGACCGGCGATGATCACCGATGTCGAGGCGTTCTTCGCCCAAGGCTGCGGCCGCTGCGACCGCTTCGCGACGCCGGACTGTTCGACCCGGTTCTGGCTGGAGGGGCTCTTGACGCTGCGCCGCCTCTGCCGCGAGGCGGGGCTGGAGGAGGTCGCGAAATGGGGCCATCCGGTCTATGTCCACGCGGGCCGCAACATCGCGATTCTCGGGGCCTTCCGGGGTGACTTTCGGCTGACCTTCTTCAACGCCGCGTTGCTTGTCGACCCCGAGGGGCTGTTGCAGCGGCAAGGCCCGAACACCCGCCACCCGGACTGCCTGCGGTTTCAGGACAATGCCGCGCCGCAGGCGCAGGTAGGTGCGATCCGCGATTTTCTGGCCCAGGCCATGGCCCGGGCCCAGGCCGGCACCCTGCCGCCGAAAGAGGTGGGGGAGGTTGATCTGCCCGAGGAACTCGCCGCCGCCCTGGACGCCGATCCCGCGCTGGCCGAGGCCTTCCAGGCCCTGACACCGGGGCGTCGGAAAAGCTGGGCGCTTCAGGTGGCCGGGGCCAAGGGGACTGCAACGCGCGCTTCTCGGGTAGAGCGCGCCCGGCCGCGGATCCTGGCAGGGAAGGGCGCGCACGACCGCTAGGGGCAGCTCCTCGTGCGATGTCGTCTTCTCGTCGCAGGGGGGGCGCCCGGCGATGAGCGCATGACGCGACGAAGAGCCTTCGACGCGAAACCACGCGGGAGGGTACGGTTAATGATCTGTGACCGCCCGCGCCCAAGCCCTTGATATTCCATGCACCGCAAACCTGTCCGCGCGCGGACCCGCCGTTTGACCCCCGGCCCCCGGCCCGTTACCATCGCCCCATGACCCAGGACCCCGCCCTTCGCATGACCCAGGCCCTCCGCGACGGCGGGGTGCGCGTGACCCGCCAGCGCGAGGCGCTGCTCAAGGTCCTGACCGAGGCCGCCGACCACCCCGACGCGGCCGAACTTCACCGCCGCGCCCGGACCCTGGACGACAGCCTCTCGCTGGCCACCGTCTACCGCACCCTCTCGGTGCTGGAGCGGGAAGGGGTGGTCCTGAAGCTGCCGCTGGAAAACGGCGGCGCGCGGTACGAGGTCGCGGATGCCCCCCATCACGACCACATCGTCGACCTCGATACCGGCCAGATCACCGAATTCCGGTCGGAGAAGATCGAGCAACTTCAGCGCGAGATCGCGGCCGAACTCGGTTTCGAGATCGTCCACCACCGGATGGAACTGTACTGCCGGAAGAAGTCCTAGCCGGTGAAAGCCCCGTAACGGCCCTGACTGAAGACCAGCGGCTCGCCCGCGCGCACCGTGGCCCGCAGGACACGTCCCACGACGATCGCATGGTCGCCCCCGTCATGCACCGCATGGGTTGCGCAGTCGAAGCGGGCCAGCGCCCCGGTCAAAGTGGGCAGCCCCTCGGTCGTCACGGAATGGTCAAGCCCGGAAAACCCCGCTCCGCCCCGGGCGAAGCGGTTCAGCCAGTCACGCTGCCCGACCTCGAGCACATGGATCGCGAAATGCGCCGTCCCGGCAAAGATCGCAAAGCGCGACGAGGCGCGGGCGGGGGACCACAGGACCAAGGGCGGGTCGAGCGAGACCGAGGCGAAGCTGTTGGCGACGAAGCCCACGGGCCCCTCGGGGCCAAGCGTGGTCACCAGCGTCACCCCGGTCGCAAAGCGGCCGAAAGCATCCCGCAACAGGCGCGGGTCGGAGGGGTTGATCTGGGTCTCGAGAGCGGGGCTTCCGTCGGGCATTGCTGAACCTGTCATGGATCCCACCAGATATGGCAAGCCTCCTGAGATTCAATTGCAATCTTGCGCCACAGACTGTGCGCGAAAGCCCAGGTGCGGCGCAGATCGCGGCACGGGTGTTCCCCGACCGAGCCCCTTTTCGTTGCCTTCGGCGGGGCGATCGGTCCGGGGGCCTGCCGTCAAGCGGCGGTCATGCTCGTATCCGGCACTCCATGTAAAGGCTGATACTTGCGCCAAGGCGTTGACGCACAGCCATGTCCTTTCGACTGATCTTGCGCCATGCGCCCGGCCGCGATCCAGTCCACGCCAGCGGGGCCGCCATCTGGGCCGTCTCATGCCCATCAGGTCCTTGCCCCGTCGCCACCCCATGGCGCGCGGTCACGACGTCGTGCCGATTGCCGAGAACCGTGGTCACGCCTTGAGACCACGGCGGCGGAAGTGGACGCTGCCCGGGGCGCGCCACCGGCCTCAGGTCAGGCGGTTGAGCAGCTGCAGCAGCGCCTCGCGCTCGGCCTGGGTCAGGGGAGCGAGCGTGTCCTGCGAGACCTGCAGCGCGGTCCCGGTGCGGGCGGCGAACAGCGCAGTCCCGGCCTCGGTCAGGTTGACGGTCAGACGGCGGCGGTCGTCGGGATCGGCGGCGGTGGCGACATAGCCCAGCTTCGCCAGCCGGTCGACGACGCCCTTGATCGTCGCCGCATCCATCGCCGTTTCGCGGCCCAGATGGTTCTGCGACAGCGGCCCGACCTGGGCGAGGCGGGCCAGGACGGCGAATTGGGTGGTGGTGACCTCGGGGATGGCGGCGGCGAAGATCGCCAGATGCCGCTGCGTCACGCGGCGCAGCAGATAGCCGATCTGGTCGTCAAGGCGATAGTCCGCGACATCTTCCATAACTTTGCGATACGCCCTGCGGCGCCACCGTGCAAGACTGTTGACAGGCCGGTCCCGCCGGTCGCAATCTCGTTTTTGTGCAAACGAATTCGGGGGCCAGCGTGCCGGATTATGCCCGTCCCGAAAGCCTGCCTCAGGCGCTGCGGCTGATGGCCCAGGGCGGCTGGCGGGTGCTGGCGGGTGGGACGGACCTATACCCTGGCGCCGGGGGCTCGTTGTCCGGCGCGATCCTGGACCTTGGCGCCCTGGCAGAGCTGCGCGGCCTGCGTGAAGGGCAGGGCCTGCGGATCGGCGCGGGCGTCACCTGGGCTGAAATCGCGGCGGCGCCCTTGCATCCCGCCTGCCGCGCCCTGCAACAGGCCGCGCGCCAGGTGGGCGGGCGGCAGGTGCAGAACGCGGGAACGATTGGCGGCAACCTCTGCAACGCCTCGCCCGCCGCCGATGGCGTGCCGCCGCTACTGGCCCTGGGGGCCGAAGTCGAGATTGCCGCCGCCTCCGGTTCCCGGCGTCTGGCGCTGGGCGACTTCCTCCTCGGCCCGCGTCGCACGGCCCTTGGCCCGGGTGAGGTGCTGGCGGCTGTGGTGATCCCCGAGGCGGGGCTTGCCGGTCGCTCGGCCTTCGTGAAGCTGGGCGCGCGGTCGCATCTGGTGATCTCGATCGCCATGGTCGCCGCCCGGCTGGAGGTCGAGGCGGGCCTCGTGACCGGGGCGGCGCTGGCGGTCGGGGCCTGCTCCCCGGTGGCCGTCCGGCTTCCGGCGGTGGAGGCGGCACTGATCGGTGCCCCCGTCGCCGAGGCGGTAAACCGCATCCGCGCCGAGGAGGTGGCCGCTGTGCTCTCGCCGCTGGACGATGTGCGGGCGACGGCCGATTACCGCCGGGCGGCAGCGGCAGAACTGCTGCGCCGCGCGGTGGTGGAGGCGCTGGCATGATCCGCTTCCGTCTCAACGGCGACGATGTGACGGTAGAGGCCCCGCCGACCGAACGCCTCTCCGAAACCCTGCGCGAGCGCCTCGGCATGGTCGGCACCAAGGTCGGCTGCGACGCGGGCGACTGCGGGGCCTGCACGGTGCTGGTGGACGGGGCCGCGGTCTGCGCCTGCCTCACTCCCGCCGCCCGGGTCTCGGGCCGGTCGGTCACCACGAGTGAGGGCGAAACCCCCGAACTTTCCCGCCTGCGTGCCAGCTTCCACGCCCATGGCGCCGCGCAATGCGGGATCTGCACGCCGGGGATGCTGCTCACCGCGGCCGAGCTTCTGACGCGGACCGCCTGTCCCTCCGCGGCCGAGGTGGAGCAGGCCCTTGGTGGCGTCCTGTGCCGCTGCACCGGCTATCGCAGCATTATCGCCGCCGTGGTCGCGGCGGGGCAGGGCGTCACCGCGCCCCAGACGGCCGAGGGCGCGGTGGGTGATCCGATCCCCCGGCTGGACGGCGAGGCCAAGGTGGCGGGCGACAGCTTCGGCGCGGATGACTGGCCAAGCGGCGCGCTGGTGGTGAAGGCGATCCGCTCGCCCCACGCCCATGCCGAATTCCAGATCGGCGACCTTGCCGAATTCCGCGCCCGTCCCGGCGTGGCCGCCGTCTTCACCGCCGCCGATATCCCCGGCCGCAACGCCTTTTCCGTCATTCCCCCCTTTGCCGACCAACCCGCCATCGCCGCCTCTCCCGCCCGGTTCCGCGGCGAATGTGTCGCCGTGGTCGCCCTGGAACCCGGCAGCGATCCCGACCTGACCGGCTTCCCGATCAACTGGACGCCCCTCGCCCCGCTCACCTCCCCAGAGGAAGCCGAGACCGGCCCGCTGATCCACCCGACCCGACCGGGCAACCGTCTGGTCGAGGGCCGGGTCATCAAGGGCGACGCCGCCGTGGCCCTTGCGGCAAGCGCCCATGTCGTCGAAGGCGAAATGACCACCGGCTTCGTCGAACACGCCTATATCGAACCCGAGGCCGGATCGGCCTGGCTGGAGGGCGACACCCTGGTGATCCGCGCCTGCACGCAGGCGCCCGGCATGGACCGCGAGGATACCGCGGCAATCCTCGACCTTCCGCAAGACAGGGTCCGCATCATCCCCTCGGCCACCGGGGGCGGGTTCGGGTCAAAGCTGGACATCTCGCTGCAACCGCTGATCGGGCTGGTGGCACTGAAAACCGGGCGGCCCTGCCGGATGGTCTATTCCCGCCAGGAAACCATGACCTCGACCACCAAGCGCCACCCGGCCGAAATGCGGGGTCGGATCGGCTGCGACGCCCGGGGCCGGATCACGGGGATGGAGTTCGAGGGCCGCTTCAACACCGGGGCCTATTCCAGCTGGGGGCCGACCGTCGCGAACCGGGTCCCGGTCCATGTCTCCGGCCCCTACCTCACGCCCGCCATCACCGCGAGGGCGCGGGCGATCCACACCCACGGCCCCGTCTCGGGCGCCTTTCGGGGCTTCGGAGTGCCGCAAGGTGCGCTCTGGCAGGAGACGCTCTATGACCGGCTGGCCGACAAGGCCGGGATCGACCGGCTGGAGTTCCGGTTGCGGAACGCGCTGCGCGACGGCGACCCCTCCGCCACCGGCCAGATGCTGCGCGCCGTGGGCATCCACGACTGCCTTGCCGCGTTGAGGCCCCACTGGACCCGCGCCCTGGCCGAGGCGAAGGGGCAAAAGGGCAGGGGTGTGGGCGTGGCCTCCTGCTGGTACGGCTGCGGCAACACGGCGCTGCCGAACCCCTCGACGATCCGCATCGGCCTTTCGCCCCAAGGCGACGTGATCCTGCACCAGGGCGCCACCGACATCGGCCAGGGCTCGAACACCGTCATCGCCCAGATCGCGGCCCAGGCGCTTGGCCTG
This sequence comes from Alphaproteobacteria bacterium, assembly GCA_046569765.1. Lineage (GTDB taxonomy): Bacteria > Pseudomonadota > Alphaproteobacteria > Rhodobacterales > Rhodobacteraceae > Tabrizicola. Next base: position 29,625 of record JBKHWC010000012.1, read on the forward strand.
CCGTTGTCGCAGTTCCGCCTGATCGGCCCCGACACCGCCGTCACCCCCGACGCCGGCAAGACCTCGGCCAGCCGCCAGACCTATGTCACCGGCCGCGCCGCCAAAGCCGCCGCCGAGGGCCTGCGGGCAGAAATCCTCCGCCACGCCAATGCCGGTGACGGCGCGACCCTCACCCTTGACGGCACGGTCCTGACGATCCGCGACGGCAGCACCACGCGGATCGACCTCTCCACCCTCCCGCCCGACCAACACGGCCACGCGCTGTCGGCCGAGGCTACCTATGACCCCCCGACCTCGCCGCTCGACGCGAACGGTCAGGGCGCGCCCTATGCAGTCTACGGCTATGGCGCGCAGATGGTCGAGCTTCAGGTGGACCAGGCCCTCGGCACCGTCCGCCTTCTGAAGATCACCGCGGCCCATGATGTCGGAAAGGCCATCAACCCGATGCTCGCCCGCGGCCAGATCGAGGGCGGCATCGCGCAAGGGATCGGCCTCGCCCTGATGGAGGAATACCTCCCGGCCCGCACCGAGAATCTGCACGACTACCTGATCCCCACCTTCGGCGACGTCCCCCCGATCGAAAGCCTCCTGATCGAGGTCCCCGATCCCGAAGGGCCCTACGGCGCCAAGGGCTTGGGCGAACATGTCCTCATTCCCACCGCCCCCGCGATCCTGAACGCGATCCGCCACGCCACCGGGGCCGAGATCACCCGCGTCCCCGCCCTGCCGCATCGGGTGAGGGAGGCCCTCGCATGACCGGCACGGCCTTTCATCTTTGCCCAAATATCCTCCGGGGGTGTGGGGGTGGAAAACCCCCACGGCGACGGTGCGACCAATGACCGACACCCCCGAAAAGATCCGCTGCGATGCCTGTCCGGTAATGTGCTACATCGCCCCTGGCCAGACCGGCGCCTGCGACCGCTATGCCAACGACTCGGGCCGCATCGTGCGCACCGACCCTGTGGTGATGCTGTCCCACACTGTGGAACAGGGCGGCCTCATCGTCCCCTTCGCCGCCCGCGACTGGGACGGCGCGCCGGTCCCGGCGGATGCCTTCGTGACCGGCATCGGGTCGGGCACCACCTATCCCGACTACACGCCCGCGCCCTTCATCGTTTCCTCCCGGGTCGAGGGCGCCGATATGGTGACCGTGGTGACCGAGGCGATCTTCTCATACTGCGGGGTCAAGGTGAAGATCGACACCGACCGCTTCCTTGGCCCCGAGGGCGCCACCGTCCGCGTCCAGGGTGAGCCGGTGGGCCATGTCACGACCGCCGAATACGGGTCCCAGATGCTCAGCCTTGGCGGGGTCCACCATCTGACTGGCGGCGGCAAGGCCGAGGGCCGCGTCACCTGCGCGGCGATGCTGGCGCTCTGCAACGGCGAGCCTGTGGAGATGGCGATCGACGGCGGCTCCACGGTCGTCGTGCAGGCCGGACAGGCCCCGATCGTCGACGGGGTGCGCGAACGCCGGATGCGCGTGGGCTGCGGCTCGGCCACCATCGGAATGTTCGCGGTCCAGTGGCAGGGGCTGGTCGACGAGGTGGTGGTGGTCGACGACCACATCACCGGCGTCGTCAGCGAACACCAGGCGGGCAAGGTGATCGGCTGGCCGCCCTCGGGCATCCGCATCAAGGGCCACCGCTCGACCCCCGGCCGTTATTTCCGCGTCTCGGAGCCCGGGCAGGGCTGGGGCGGCACCCGTCTGACCGACCCGCTGGAGATCCTGGGCGAATGGAACCCGAAAAAGGGCGCGCGGCCCGGCCTGCGGCTTCTTATGGTCTCCACCACCGGCGAGCAATATGCCTATTACGTTCTGGACCAGGACCTTCGCCCGGTGCCGCAGGACTTGCCCGAGAACTTGAAGAAAACCGTCGAACTCATTGACGAAAATTGCGAACCCTCGCTCTGCACTGTCCTTTTCGTCGGTGGGGCAGGCGGGTCCCTGCGCGCTGGAGTCGCAAAGAACCCGGTGCGGCTCACGCGGTCGGTCCAGGGCGGGGTCACGAAACTCACCTCCGGCGGGGCCGAGACCTATGTCTGGCCCGGTGGCGGGATCACCTTCATGGTCGACGTCACCCGCCTGCCGAAGGGAGCCTTCGGCTATGTCCCGACGCCCGCCCTCGTCGCGCCGCTGGAATTCACGCTCCCGCGCGCGGATTACCTGGCCATGGGCGGGCATGAGGACGCGATCCGCAGCCTTGACCAGTCCGTGGCCGAGGGCGGCGAATACCCCACCGAGGCGAGGGTACAGCCATGGCCCTGAGCGCCCCACGCCCGACCGGAGCCATCGCCGCCCTTCTGCCCGGGGGCCGCCTCCACCTCCAGCACGGGCCCATCGACATCGTCGCGGAAGCCTTCGGCGAGCCGCCCGCGATCCGCGCTGCCCACGCCCGCGCCGCAACCCGCTTCGCCACTATCCTGAAAGAACTGGCTGCGGAACTGCCCGCGCTGCGGTCGGAAGCCGCGCCGGTCAACGGCCCCATCGCCCGCCGCATGGCTGCCGCCGTGGCGCCCTTCCGCCCCGCCTTCATCACGCCGATGGCCGCCGTGGCGGGCGCCGTGGCCGAAGAGGTCCTCGCTGCCGTGACCGGCCCCGGCATCATCCGGGCCTATGCCAACAACGGCGGTGATATCGCGCTGTGGCTTGGGCCAGGGCAAAGCCTGACCTGCGCGCTCGCGCTCTCGCCCATGGACCGGGTGACGGTCCGCGCCACGGATCCGATCCGCGGGATCGCGACCTCGGGCTGGGGCGGGCGCAGCTTCTCGCTGGGGATTGCGGATGCGGTCACCGTGCTCGCCCGGACGGCGGCGATGGCCGATGCGGCAGCGACGATGGTGGCCAATGCGGTGACGCTGGACCATCCGGGCATCCTCCGCCGCCCGGCGCGCGACCTGCAAGGTGACAGCGATCTCGGCGACCGGCTGGTGACCGTCGCGGTGCCGCCGCTGGGCTCGCAGGACCGGGTACGCGCGCTGGACGCGGGGCTGCGCGCGGCCGAAGGCTTCCGGGCGCAAGGACTGATTGAAGGCGCGGCGCTTTTCCTGCAGGGTGAGATGCGGGCGACCGGCGCGCTTCTGGTTGAAGAAGGGGATGCAAGTGGCTGATTTCACTATCAGGAAGATCGTGGTCCAGCTAGAGGAGATCCGCCACGAGGGTGGGCCTTTGGTCACTCCGCCTCCGATCCGTGGCGCGATCTATGCGATCTGCCGGAATCCCTTCGCCGGCCGCTACGAGCCCGCCCTGCAACCGGCGATGGAGGATCTGAAGCCCTTGGCGCTGGACTTGACCGACCGCCTTGTCGCCGCGTTGGGCGGGCGCGAGGGGATCGACGCCTATGGCAAGGGCGCCATCGTGGGCGAGGGCGGCGAAAGCGAACATGGCGCGCTCTGGCATGTGGCGGGCGGCTACGGGATGCGCGAGCGGCTGGGCGAATGTCGGGCCATCGTGCCCAGCGTGATGAAGGTGGGGGGCATGGGGGCGACGCTGGACCTTCCGCTCGGCCATCTGAACGCGGCCTATGTCCGGTCGCGCTTCGATGCGATCACGCTGGCCTGCGCCGACGGGCCGCGGGCGAACGAGGTCCTGTTTGCGCTTGGCATGGCGCGCGGGGGCAGGGTGCACAGCCGGATGGGCGGGCTGGAGATCGACCAGGTGAAGGGCGAGGACGGGCTTCGGTGACGCAGGCGCCAAGATCCTTCGAAGGGTTTTGCCCGGAATTCTCGAAAATTCCGGGACTTGCCGCTGCGGCCGTTCTTCTGACGCCTGGCCTTGCTTTCGCCTGCGCCCTGCCGCCTTCGGTGATCCTGACGCTGCCCACCGGCCACTATATCACCGCCGCCGCGCTGACCGTGGCGCTTACCGCGATCATGGGCGCGGCCGCGCATCGACTGCCCGCGATGCAGCCGCGCCTCGTCTGGGACCGCCGCATCCTGTTGCCGCTGGCGCTGACCTCGTACCTCTCGTTCCTTGCCTTTCTTGGCCTGGTCTTCGTCGGCCTCTACGGCGAGCGGGACCCGATGCACAACCTGATGACGCTGGTCTTCTGGACCGGGGTCTGGATCGTCGTCCCACTCGGCTCGATGCTGGTCGGCAACCTCTGGCGACCGCTGAATCCCTGGATCGGGCCGGTCCGCATTGCCCGCACGTTGCTGGGCCGGACCGGCAACATCGGCCTTGCGCGCCTTGGCCACTGGCCGGCCGTCGCGGGCTATGCGGGCTTCGTCTGGTTCCAGATGGTCTCGCTTTACCCTGACGACCCCGCTGTTCTGGCCCAGGTCGCGCTGGCCTATTGGACCGTCATCTTCCTCCTGGCCGTGCTGGAGGGCGAGGACTGGCTGGAGAAGGGCGAGTTCCTGACCGTCCTTTTCGGCTTCATCGCCCGGGTCGCGCCCTTCTGGCACGAAACCGACGGAACCCGCACCCGCCTGATGCGCGGCTGGCCCGGCACCCAGGTCCTGACCATGCCGCCGCTGACGCCCTCGGCCGTGGTCTTCGTCAGCCTCGCCCTGGCCGCGCTGACCTTCGACGGGCTGGCCGAGACCTTCTGGTGGCAGGCGCTGATCGGCGAGAACCCGTTGGAGCCGACGGGCCGCAGCGCGGTGATGTGGGAGAATACAGCGGGCCTTCTGGCCGTTTGGGTGCTGACGCTGAGCTTGATCCTGGCCGCCATCGCCCTGGGCCGCCGGATCGGCGGCGGCTTTGCCACGGGGCCGGTGATGCTGAGCTTCCTCGCCATCGCGGCGGGCTACCATGCGGCGCATTACCTGGTGATGCTGCTCACGGCCGGGCAATACACATTGGCCGCGCTGAACGACCCGCTGATGACCGGGGACAGCTGGCTGGGCCTGCCGCCCTTCTTCGTCTCCTTCGGCTTCCTGACCGACCCGCGGGTGATGCCGCTGATCTACGGCCTTCAGTTCGCCGCGATCCTGGGCGCGCATCTGCTGGCGGTGTTGCTGGGGCTGAAACTGGCGGGGCAGGGCGCGCGGCCCGTGGCGCATGTGCCGATGACGGTGTTGATGGTGGCTTACACGGTGCTGGGTCTCTGGCTTCTGTCCACGGCCAGGACCGGGTGAAAAGGCTGGACAAACCGGGGGTTACTGCCCCTCAATGACATCAGGGCCCGAGAGAGGCCGCAACAGTGGAGAGACGGACATGACGAACGGATTGCTTCATCCCACCCGCCGCGGCCTGTTGATGGCCGGGGGCGCGGGCCTTCTGACCGCGGCTTTGCCGGGCCATGTCGCGGCTCAGGCGGCGCCGATCAGGATCGGCTTCCAGCTCCACCGCACAGGGATCGGCGCGGCTTACGGCCGCTGGTACGAACGCACCACCCAGGCCGCGCTGAAGGCGATCAACGACGCGGGCGGGATCGCCGGTCGGCCCGTGGAGATCCTGTTCGAGGATGACGCGACCGACCCCAAGCGCGGCTCCGAGGTCGTGGACAAGCTGACTCAGTCCGACGGCTGCGACCTCGTGATGGGAACGCTCTTCTCCCATGTCGTCATGGGCTCCGCCCCCCGCGCGGGCGAGTTGAAGGTGCCCTACCTCGTCTGCTCCGAGGGCTACCACGTGGCCTCCGGCGCGCTGAACCGCTGGACGCTGCAACCCGGCATCACCGATGTCCGCGCGCAGATTTCCACGATGGCGCCTTGGGTCAGCCAGAACCTGGGCAAGAAGGTCACGATGGTCTTCCCCGACTATGCCTTCGGCCACGACCACCGTGATTTCTTCACCAAGGCCATCGCCGAGCAGGGTGGCGAGGTCATCGCCCAGATCGCCGTGCCGCCGACCGAGACCAGCTTCACCCGCTACTTCCCGCAGATCCCGGCCGAGACCGAGGTCCTTTACCACGTCATGGTCGGCCCTGCCGTCCTGACCTTCGTCAAGGAACTGGGCGAGTTCTACGGCACCGGCGCCAAGCCTGCGCTCTTCGGCTTCGTCGATTCGCTGGAAGCCGTCGATACCGCCACACCGGGCCTGGAATTCCTGGAAGGCTCGCACTTCTGGGAGGCGCACCCCCGGGTGAAGCCGGCCGACGCGGGCGAGCACGAGGCCGCCTACCGCGCTGCCGTGGGCGTGGACGACAACGGCGCCAGCGTCAGCGATGCCGCCGACATTTCCACCTACAGCCACATGTTCTCGACCTGGGAGACGCTGTACTTCATCAAGCAGGCGATGGAGGCGTCGGGCTACACCGGCCCGGCAGACCGGCAGAAGCTGGTCGAGGCGATGGAGGCGATCACCGACCTGCCCTATGGCATCGAACGCCCGCAGGGGGCCAAGCGCTTCAACGGCAAGACGCATCAGGTCTTCGGGCCGCAGCACATCAGCCAGGTGCAGGGCGGGAAACTGGTGAAGGTCCACACCACGACCATCGATGAGGGGCTCTACGAGGACGCGGTCGACTATACGACCATGTCCTTCTGACGGTCGGGGGGTGGGCGCGTCGCCCACCCTACCATGCCGCCCCGCGCAGGGTGGGCGATCCGCCCACCTTTCCCACTCACGGACCAAAGCATGGCCTTCGGACCCTTCCTGCTCCTCGCCCTGATGGAGGGCCTCGTGACCGCCGCCGTCCTGGCGCTCGCGGCCGCAGGCCTGTCCCTCGTCTTCGGGGTCATGCGAGTCGTCAACGTGGCCCATGGCGAATTCTACATGCTGGGTGCCGTCCTCGCCTGGGCTGTCACCACGATGATCCCCGGCCCCCCGGCAATCGCCTTCCTCGCCGCCGTCCTGATCGCACCGCTCCTTGTCGCCGCGCTGGCCGCAGCCGCTGACGGGCTTATCCTGAAACGGCTCAACTACGACCCCGAGGCGACCATCGTCGCCACCATCGGCCTTCTCTACATCCTCCAGCAGGCGGCGCTTTCGCTTTACGGGCCGAACGCCAACCCCGTCACCGCCCCCTTCGAATGGCGCATCCAGCTGCCCTGGTTCGGCTATTCCGGCTACAAGCTCTTCGTCGTCCTCGCCGCCGGGCTGGTTCTCCTGGCGCTGTGGCTTTTCATGACCCGCACCAAAGCGGGCCTGATCATGCGCGCGACGCAAGTGGACCGCACCACCGCCCAGGCCTTCGGCATCAACGTCGACCGCGTCTACATGGGCACCTTCGCCCTTGGCGCGGGCCTGGCTGCCCTGGCCGGAGTCCTCATCGTCCCGATCCAGCAGGCGCAATACCTGATGGGCCACGACCCGCTGCTTCTGTCGTTCATCGTGGTCATCATCGGCGGCCTCGGGTCCTTGCGCGGCACCCTGATCGCCGCCCTCGTCATCGGCCTTTCCGACGGCGTGATCTCGATGTTTTTCACCCCAACCCTCGCCAAGATCCTCGCCACGCTTCTTGTTGCCATGGTGCTGGTCTTCCGCCCGCAGGGCCTGTTCGGAGCCAGGGCATGAAAGGTGGGGGCGTGAAGGCCTGGGCGCTGCATCTCGCGCTCATCGCGGTCCTCTTCACCGCGCAGTTCTGGCTATCGCCGTATCACGCGACGAACCTCGCCCGGATCATGGTGCTGGCGGTCTTCGCCATGGGCTACAACCTCGCCTTCGGCTACACCGGCCTCCTCAGCCTTGGCCACGCGCTTCTCCTCGCCGCCGGGATGTATGCCGCGGGCCTTCCCGCCCAGCTTTGGGGCTGGAGCGCCGGACCCGCCTTCATCGCCGGGATCGCCGGGGGCGGCCTGATTGCAGCTGCCCTGGGCCTTCTTGCGCTGCGTACCGCTGGCGTCAGCTTCATGATCGTCACGCTGATGTTTGCCCAGGCCGGGTACCTCACCCTGCTTTATTTCGCACCCGTCACCGGCGGCGACGATGGCTTTGCCGTGGCCGCCACCAGCCGGACACTCGCAGGCTTCGATCTTTCCACCGACACCCCCCGCTTCATCGCGGCTTTCCTGATCTTTGCCACCGGCCTTCTCGCCAGCCTCGCCCTGATCCGCTCGCCCTTCGGCCGGACGCTGGTTGCCATGCGCGAGAACGAGGAGCGGTCGAGGATGCTCGGCTACAACCCCTTCACCGTGAAGCTCGCCGCCCTGACCATTTCCGGCCTCTACGCCGGGGCCGCGGGGGCCGCCTATGCGATCCTGTTCGGCTATGTGGGCGCCAGCTTCGCCACGATCCAGTACTCCATCCTGCCGATGCTCTACGTCCTGATGGGCGGGGCGGGGACCACACTCGGCCCCTTCCTTGGCGCGCTTCTGATGTTCGCGCTGATCGAGGCTGCGACGGGCCTCACCACCGCGCATCAGTTCATTGTCGGCGCGGCGCTGGTCGCGCTGGTCCTTTTCGCGCCCAAGGGGATCCTCGGCACGATCCGGGAAAGGTGGCTCAGATGGCTCCCCTGATCGAGACGCGCGGCCTGACCCGGCATTTCGGTGGCCTTCGGGCCGTGGACGGCGTCGACTTCGCCCTGAGTCCCGGCGAAATCCACGCCCTGATCGGCCCGAATGGCGCGGGGAAAACCACCTTCGTCAGCCTCCTGTCCGGCCGCCTGCCCACCCAGTCCGGCACGATCCTGCTGGGAGGTGAGGACATCACCCGCCTTCCCGCCCATGCCCGTGTGCGGAAGGGCATCGCCTATACCTTCCAGATCACCAGCATCTTCCCCCGCCTGTCGGTCTTTGACAACGTGGCCCTCGCCGTCCAGTCGCAGGGCACTCGTGACCTGACCGCCCGAACCCGCGCCGCCCTGGCCCGCGTCGGCTTGCAGGGGCTGGAGGAGCAGGAGGCGCAGACCCTCAGCTACGGCCACCAGCGCCTGCTGGAGGTCGCGATGGGCCTGGCGCTGAACCCCCGGGTCCTGATCCTGGACGAACCCACCCAGGGCCTTGCCGCCGGCGAGATCGAGGGGTTCAAGTCACTGGTCCGCAGCCTGATCCCCCAGACCACGGTGCTTCTCATCGAACACAACATGGAGGTGGTGATGGACCTCGCCACCCGGATCACCGTCCTGACCTTCGGCCGGGTCCTTGCCACCGGCACCCCGGCCGAGATCCGCGCCAATCCACATGTGCAGGAGGCATACCTTGGCGCTTGAGGTCCATGGCCTGACGGCGGGCTATGGGCCCGTCACCGTCCTGCGCGGGGTCGAGTTCCGGGCCGAAGCCGGGCAGATCACTTGCCTGATGGGGCGCAACGGCGTGGGAAAGTCCACCTTCCTCAAGGCCTTGATGGGACTTCTTCCCGCAAGCGCCGGCACGATCTCGCTGGACGGCACATCCATCCACGGCCTCCCCGCCCATGAGGTCCCCAGACGTGGCTTGGCCTACGTCCCGCAAGGTCGCCGCCTTTTCGGGCCGCTGACCGTGGCCGAGAACCTCGCCGTCGGCGGCCTTGTACAGCACAACGACCCTGGCACGCTTGAGCATGTCCTGACCCTTTTCCCCCGCCTGCGCGAACGCCTTGACCAGACCGCCGGCACGCTTTCGGGCGGCGAGCAGCAGATGCTCGCCATCGGGCGGGCGCTGTGCCTGAAGCCGAAGGTCCTCCTCCTCGATGAGCCGACCGAGGGCCTGCAACCCTCGATGATTGCGCTGATCCAGGAGGCGGTGCTGACGCTGAAGGCCGAGGGCGTGGCCGTGGTGCTGGTCGAACAGCGGGTGGATGCGGTGCTGAAGCTGGCCGACCGGGTGGCCTTCATGGTCGCTGGCCACGTCGAGAAAGCAATGGACGTCAAAGGCTTGGCCGCCGATGCTGAGGTGTTTCGAACCTATGTGGGTGTCTGAATGAGCGGACTTGTGGCAGGCGTCGATGTGGGCGGGACCTTCACCGATCTGGTGATCTTCGATCCCGCCTCGGGCGCCGTGCGGCTGGCCAAGGTGCCGACAACGCTGCCGAACCAGTCGGGTGGCGTCCTGGCCGCCTTTGCCGAGGCCGGGGCGGACCTTTCCGCCATCGACCTGATCGTCCACGGCACCACGACGACGACCAATGCCGTGCTGGAGCGGCAGCTTGCCAAGACCGGCCTGATCACCACCGAAGGCTTCCGCGATGTGCTGGAACTTGGCCGCAGGACTCGCCCGCAAGCCTATGGGATGCATGGACATTTCACTCCCGTCATCCCCCGCGACCTGCGGCTGGAGGTGCCCGAGCGGATGGATGCCCGGGGCCGGGTAGTAACGGCACTGGACGAGAAGGCGCTGCGGACAGCGGTCCGCCACCTTCTTGACCAGGGCTGCGAGGCTTTGGTGATCCACTTCCTCCACGCCTATGCCAACCCGGCCCACGAACTGCGCGCCGCCGAGATAGCGCGTGAGATCTGGCCCAATGGTTACATCACCTTGGGGCATGTTCTTCTCTCGGAATCCCGCGAATACGAGCGGGGCGTGACGGCCGCCGTCAATGCCTCGGTCCAGCCGCTGCTGGAACGCTACGTCGCGCGCCTTGCTGACCAGCTGGCTGCCAAGGGCTACCAGCGTGAGCTGCTGGTGATGAACGGCAACGGCGGCATGGTCGCCGCGAAGGACGTGGCGAAAGAGGCGGTCAAGACGGTGATGTCCGGCCCCGCCTCGGGCGTGATGGCGGCCGTGGCCACCGGCCGCCGGGCGGGAATGGCGAACCTGCTGACCTATGACATGGGCGGAACCTCGACCGATGTGGCGATGATCCGCGGCGGCATCGCGCCGGTCTCGAACGAGATTGAGGTCGAATATGCCATGCCGATCCATGTCCCGATGGTCGACGTGCGGACCGTGGGGGCTGGTGGCGGCAGCATCGCCCGGATCGACGCGGGCGGGATGCTGCGCGTGGGGCCGGAGAGTGCGGGCTCGACCCCCGGCCCGGTCTGCTATGGTCGCGGCGGAACCAAGGTCACGATCTCGGACGCGAACCTGATCCTCGGCCGCCTTCCCGCCAGCCGCTTCGGCCAGGCGGCCGAGGCGGCGCATCAGGCGATGCGGGACCAGATCGCCGCGCCTTTGGGCCTGTCGGTGGAACAGGCGGCCGAGGCGGTCATCCGCATCGCCAACACCCATATGGCCGGGGCGATCCGCATGGTCTCGATCTCTCTGGGGGCCGATCCGCGGGACTTTGCGCTTTTTGCCTTCGGGGGCGCGGGGCCCCTGCACGCCGTGGCCCTGGCGCGCGAGCTGAACGTCCCCAGGGTCCTGATCCCGGCCCGCCCCGGCATCACCAACGCGCTTGGCTGTGTCGTGGCCGACCTGCGCCACGACTTCGTTCGAACCCTGAACCGTCCTCTCGACACGGTGGACATGGCGCAGGTCCATGCCATCCTCGCCGCGCAGGAAGCCGAGGGCCGCCGCCTGATCGGGCAGGAGAAGATCGCCCTGACCACCACCCGCGCCGAGTTTTCCGCCGACATGCAGTTCGTCGGCCAGACTCACCTGCTGCGGGTCGCGCTGCCTTCGGCCAAGCCCGGCCGCGAGGACCTGCAGCGCCGGTTCGAGGCCGCCTATCACGCCCGCTTCCGGGTCGAGCTGCCGATGATCCGGGCGAACCTGGTGAACCTGAACTGCTCCGTCATCGGCGAACGTCCGGCGCTTGACCTGTCCCGGCTGATCGACCCCGCGGGGCGGAAGGACAGGACGGAACCCGCCTCGACCCGCCGGGTCTGGTTCGACGGCTGGCACGACACGCCCGTCTACTGGCGCGACCACCTTCCAGTGAAGATCGACCTGCAAGGCCCTGCGATAATTGAACAAATGGACACGACCATCGTCGTCGACCCCGGGGCGCTCGTGACCCAGGACGCCGACGGCAACCTGATCGTGGAGGTGGCCGCATGAGATCGTTCCTCGCGTCCCTTCGGCCGCTCCTCGCAGGCCCGCGAAAAGCAAGCGCCAGCGCCGCGATGAGCCGACCCGGAGAGCCCCGATGATCGACCCCGTCACCCTTGCCGTGATCCAGGCGGGCCTTCAGCAGGTCTGCGACGAGATGGACCTCACCTTCTCGCGCGCCGCCTTCTCCCCCGTCATCGCCGAGGCCGACGACCGCTCGGACGGGATCTATTCGGCCGTGGACGGCAGCCTGATCGCGCAAGGCTCCAAGGGCCTGCCGGTCTTTGTCGGCGTCATGCAGTTCTCGACCCGCACCATCCTTGAGCGGATCCGCGAGGGTCTGACGGCGGCGCCGGAACCCGGCGACATCTACATCGTCAACGACCCCTATCTCGGCGGCACGCATCTGATGGACGTCCGCTTCGCCATGCCGGTCTGGCGCAACGATGAAATCTTCTGCTGGCTGTCGAACACCGGCCACTGGCCCGATACCGGCGGCGCGGTCCCCGGCGGTTTCTCGGCCAGCGCGATCAGCGCCGAGCAGGAGGGGCTTCGCCTGCCCCCCGTCAAGCTGTTCAAGAAGGGGATCCTCGACCAGGAACTCTGGCAGGTCATCTGTTCGAACATCCGCGTTTCCGAACAAAGGATCGGCGACGCGAAGGCGCAGGCCTCGGCTCTGCTGGTCGGGGCCGAGCGGCTGGGGGCGCTTCTGGACCGCTACGGCGACGATACGGTGAGCGAAGGGATTGCCCAGATGCGCCGATTGGCCGCGCGGCAGATGCGGGCGATGATCGACCTGATCCCCGAGGGGGACTACCGCGCCACCGCCATCATCGACAGCGACGGGGTGGTGAACGAACCCCTGACCATTGCGCTCACGGTTACCAAGGGCGACGAGGGGCTGCGCTTCGATTTCGCGGGGTCCTCCGCGCCTTGCATGGGCCCGATGAACTCGGTCCGCGCCACCACGCTGTCGGCGGTCTACCTGGCGATGCGCCACATTTTCCCCGACGTTCCGATCAGCGCCGGGGCCTTCGAGCCGCTGACGGTGACCGGGATCGAGGGCACCTTCCTGGACGCGCACTATCCCCGCCCGGTCTCGGGCTGCGCGGCCGAGGTCAGCCAGCGCATCGCCGAGGCGGTCTTTGCCGCCCTGGTCCAGGCGATCCCCGAACGGGTGACCGCCGCGCCCGCCGGGACCTCGGGCAATTTCGGCCTGGGCGGGCACGACCCCGAGAAGGGGCGCGATTATGTGATGTACCAGATCTCGGGTGGCGGCTACGGCGGCTTTGCCGGCGGCGACGGCATCGCAAATGGCTGTTCGACCATCGGCATCTCGAAAGCGCCCCCAGTCGAGATCATGGAGCAGACCTACCCGGTCCTCTACCGCCGCTATGCGCTGCACGAAGGCTCGGGCGGGGCGGGGCAGTATCGCGGCGGTTTCGGCCTCGACTACGAGATCGAGCTTCTGCGCGGTCAGGCGCGGGCCAGTTTCGTGATGGACCACGGCCGCACCGGGCCGCAAGGCGCGCTTGGCGGGCAGGACGGGGCGGTGAACCGGGTCGAGGTGATCCGGGGCGGCGCCACCCTGGTGCCCGAGCATCTGTCCAAGGCGCAGGACATCGCGCTGCAGCCGGGCGACCGGGTGCGGGTGCGGACACCCGGCGGCGGGGGCTACGGCCCGCCCGCAAGGCGCGATCCGGCGCTGGTGGCCGAGGATGTGCGTCTCGGGCGCTATACGGCGGAAGCGGCCGCGCGTCTCTGGCCGGACGCGGGGACCGGGACCCAAAATCCTTGAACTAGGATTTTGACAAGTTCCTTGCTCAAGGAATTTGGCCCCGCCGCGCCGCTCCGCCTATTCTGCCGCGTGCGGCCTGGCCTTGCCGGTCAGCTGCGCCTCCAGCGCCATCAACCGGCCCTGCACCAGCGCCAGCTCCTCTCGGCCCTTCTCGATCCGCTCGGCCAGGACATGCGCCTCGGGGCTCTCCGGCTCGACCTCCTTCTTGCCAAGGAACCGGCCCAGCACCCAGGAGAAGAGCCGCGACAGGTCGTCCATCGCCAGATACATCGACGGCACCACGACTAGGCTGAGGACCGTCGAGACGATGATCCCGCCGATCACCGCAATCGCCATCGGCGCGCGGAAGGCCCCGCCTTCGCCCACCCCCAGCGCCGAGGGCAGCATCCCCGCCGACATGGCGATCGAGGTCATCACGATGGGCTGGGCCCGCTTGTGCCCGGCCTCGATCACCGCCTCGATCCGGGACATGCCGCGGGCGCGCATCTCGATGGCGAAGTCGATCAGCAGGATCGCGTTCTTCGCCACAATCCCCATCAGCATCAGGATCCCGATCAGCACCGGCATCGACAGCGGGTTCTGCGTCAGGATCAGCGCCGCCGCCACCCCGCCCACCGACAGAAGCAGCGAGAAGATGATGGTGATCGGCTGCAGCACCGAATGGAACAGCAGGATCAGCACGAACATCATCAGCAGCACGCCCAGCACCATCGCGTTGACGAAGCTGCCGACCAGTTCCGCCTGCACCTCGGCATCGCCCGAGGGCGAGACCTGGACCGAGGCGGGCAGGTTCAGCGTCGGCAACAGCTCCTGGAACCGGGCGGTGGCCTGGTCCAGCACGAAGCCCGGCGCGATGTCCGCGCCGACGGTTGCCACCCGCAGCCGGTTCAGCCGCTTGACGACCGAGGGACCCTCGGCCACCTCGACCGTGGCGACCGCCGACAGCGGCACCGGCCCCGAGGCGGTCATCAGCTTCAGCGCCGCGATCCGCGCCAGGTTGTCGCGGCTGGTCTCGTCCAGCTGCACCCGGATCGGCACCTGGCGGTTGTCGATCGACAGTTTCCCCAGCGCCGCCGAGACATCGCCGATCGTCGCCACCCGCACCACCGTCGCGATCTGCTGCACGGTGACGCCCAGCCGCGCGGCCTCTTCCGCCTTCGGCGTGATCTGGATTTCCGGCCGCGGCAGCGAGGCCTCGGTCGAGGCGTTCAGGAACATCGGTTCTCCCCGCAGCGCCTCGTCGATCTTGCGCACCGCCTCGTCCAGGTCGGCCTCGTCGTCGGACAGGATGTCGAAGCTGAACGGCCGCGCGCCCCCGCCCATCGCCGAGGCCTTGAAGGCGCGGAGGTCCGGCACCGCGCGCAGGGCGGAAAAGACCTCGGCCTCGATCTCGGCCTGGGGACGGATGCGGCCTTTCATCGGCGCTTCGGGCAGGATCGGCCCGATCAGCGGGATGCGCTGCGCCAGGTCAGACAGCTTGCGCCCCAGCCCGTTGTCCAGCCGGTCCAGGATGATGGTGAAGGTCGCCCGCCGTATGTCGCGGTCGCCCAGGGGGGTCGAGCCGCCGATCACCAGCACCGATTTCACGCCCTCGATGTCCAGCACCGCCTCGCGCATCCGGTCGGTGGTCGCGGCGGTGTCGTCCAGCGTCGATCCTGGCGGCAGTTCGACCGACACCACGATCCGGCTTTCATCCTCGGGCGGTAACAGGCTGCCCGGCACCTGCAACATGGCGATGACCGACAGGATCACCACGCCGATGGCGACGACCAGGGTGACGTAATAGGTCGGCAGCGCCAGCCACGGCCGCTTTGCGGACCGCCGGACCTTGGTCGTGGCCCGCACCAGCCTCAGGTAGCCGCGCATGATCAGGCCGTCGCCGTGGCCCTCGTCATGTCCGACCGCGTCCTTGGTGCGCATCAGATAGGCCGCCATCATCGGCGTGATCAGCCGCGCGACCAAGAGCGAGAACAGGACCGCGATCGCCACCGTCAGGCCGAACTGGCGGAAATACTGGCCGGGGATGCCCGGCATGAAGCTGACCGGCACGAAGACCGCGACGATGGTGAAGGTGGTGGCGATGACCGCCAGGCCGATCTCGTCGGCCGCTTCAATTGCCGCGCGGAACGGGGTCTTGCCCATGCGGATGTGCCGCGCGATGTTCTCGATTTCCACGATGGCGTCGTCGACCAGGATCCCGGTCGCCAGCGTCAGCGCCAGGAAGCTGACCAGGTTCAGCGAAAAGCCCAGCATCTCCATCAGCCAGAAGGTCGGCACCGCCGAAAGGGGCAGGGCGACCGCCGCGATCAGCGTCGCGCGCCAGTTGCGCAGGAAGGCCAGCACCACCAGCACCGCCAGCAGCGCGCCCTCGAGCAGCGTGTGGATCGCCGCCTCATAGTTGCCATAGGTGTAGAACACCGAGTCATCGACCATCGTGATCGTCACGTCGGGGTTTTCCGCCCGCAGCTGGTCGACCACCGTATTCGTCGTCTCGGCCACGCTGACCTCGGAGGCGCCTTTCGAGCGGAAGACCAGGAAGGCCACCGTCGCCTCGCCGTCGATCCGGGCAAAGCTCTTCAGCTCTTCATAGCTGTCCACCACCCGGCCAAGATCGGTCAGCTTCACAAACCGGCCCGAGGGCAGGGCGATGGTCGTCTGCGCCAGGCTTTCCACCGTGCCGCTGTCGCCCAGCGTGCGGATCACCTGCTCGCCTTCGCCGAGGTTGATCTTGCCCGCGCCAAGGTTGGTGTTCGTCGCCGCGATCTGGGCGCTGACGGCCTGGGCGGTCACGCCATAGCTGTCCATCCGCACCGGATCCAGTTCCACCCGGATTTCCCGGTCCGCGCCGCCGATCCGCGTGACGCGGCCGATCCCGGGCCGCCCCTGCAACGCGCGGGTCACGGTGTCGTCGACGAACCAGCTCAATTCCTCCATCGTGCGGTTCGGCGCCTCGACCGTGAAAGTCATGATCGCCTGGCCTTCCACGTCGATCCGGCTGACGATGGGGGCCTCGATCCCGCCCGGCAGGTCGCCGCGGATCTGGTCAACCGCGTCCTTCACATCCTGCACCGCCTTGTCGGTCGCCACTTCCATGCGGAATTCCACCACCGTGGTGGACAGCCCGTCCGTCACGGTCGAGGTCACCCGCTTGGCCCCGGTCAGGCCCGCGACGGCATCCTCGATTTCCTTGGTGATCTGGGTTTCCATCTCGGCCGGCGCGGCGCCCGATTGGGCCACGCTGACCGCGACGAGGGGCACGTCGATGTTGGGAAAGCGGGTGATCGGCAGGCTGTTGAAGCTCTGCCAGCCCAGCACCATGAGCAGGAAGAACGCCAGCAGCGGCGCGACCGGATTGCGGATCGACCAGGCAGAGAAGTTCATCGCACGCCCCTCAATTCGTCGCGCCGGCCGCCAGGACCGGGTTGATCCGGTCACCCGCGCGGACGAAGGCACCCGCCTTCGTGACCACCTGATCCCCCGGGTTCAGCCCCGAGGTCACCTCGACCAGCCCGTTGTCGCGGATGCCCGTGGTCACCACCACGCGCTCGACCACGCCATCCGTGACCCGCATCACCGTCGGACCCTCGGGCGAGGAGCCAAGCGCCGTGACCGGCACCGCCAGCCCCTCGCGTTCGGCCACCAGGATCTCGGCCTCGACGAACATTCCGGGGCGCAACCCGCCTTGCGCGCCGTCCACCGCGATCCGGGCGCGGCCCAGGCGGCTGGTCGCGTCGATCGTGGGTTCCACCAGCCGCACGGTGCCCGCCAGCGGTTCGGTCATGCCCACGCCCCGCAGCCGGGCCGTCTGGCCGGGGGCCAGGCGAAGCACGTCCGCCTCGGCCACATCGGCGCGCAATTCCAGCGCCGCGTCGCGCACGATGACGAACATCGGCTGCCCGGCCCCCGTGGCAATCGCGCCGATCTTCGCGTTCCGTGCCACGATCTCGCCCGCGACCGGGGCCTTCACCTCGGTCCGGCTGAGTTGCAGGTCCACATTTTCCAGCCGCGCCTCGGCCAGGGCCAGCTGCGCGCGGGCCGATTCCAGCCCCTGCTTCGCCACCGAGACCCGCGCCGCGGCCGAGGTCGCATTGGCATTGGCCGTATCCGCCTGTGCCTGCGGGGCCGTGCCCTGCTCGCGCAGCCGCGCGGTGCGTTCGGCCACCCGCTCGGCCTCGGCGGCGGCGGCTTCGGCCTCGACCAGCTGCGCCTCGCCCTGGGCGATGCCGGACTGCGCCGCGGCCAGGGCGGCCACCGCCTCGGCCCGCTGCAATTCCAGCGTCGATTTCGACAGCACCGCCAGCACCTGCCCCTCGGTCACCATGTCGCCGATATCGGCGCGCAGCTCCTCCAGCGGCTGGCCCTCGATCAGCGGCGCGACCTGCACCTCCTCGACCGCCGTGACCAGGCCCGAGGCGATGATCCGCTCGGCCAGCGGTTGCGGCACCACATCCGAGACGGTGATCGCCGGCAGCGCCTCGGCGGCGGCGGGGGCGGCTACGGCAGCCTCTTGCGCCAGCGCGGGCAGGGCAGGCGCCAGGCCCAGGGCGGCGGTCAGGATCAGGATCGGGGTCGGGCGCATCGGGGTCAGCCTTCTGCTTTGGCGTTGGAAACTTCGGCGAGGATCCGGTCGATCACCGCATGGACCTGGACTGCAAGCGCGGGGCTGGCCGGGCCGCATTGCGCGGTGCGCATCGCCATGGCCTTCACCAGCATGACCAACATCTGGCACTGCCCCTCATACCGCGCCCGCGCCTTGTCCAGCGAAAGGCCGGTGACGCGGGCGAAGATCGTGGCCAGCAGCGTGACGATGGTCTCCTCCATCTCGCGGGCCGCCGCGCCGATCTCGGGCTTGCGGATCGCCGCCGCCGTGATCTCGGCCCAAAGCTGGCCGTCCTTCAGCTGCTCTTCGTCGAAATGCGCCAGGATCCGCGCGCGCAGTTCGACCATCGGCTGGTCGGACCTCTGGATCTCGGCGAATTCACCCTGGATCACCGCCAGGTCAAAGCCGCACATGGCCTGGACGATGGCCATCTTCGACGGGAAATAGCGGTAGAAATTCCCGACACTCATCCCCGCCGCCCGCGCCAGGTCCTGCATCGAGGCGCCGTCAAAGCCCTTTTCCGCAAAGGCACGGCGGATCGAGGCCAGGATTTCCAGGCTGCGTTCTTCGGCGGGTGGAATCGGATGGGGCAGGGGAGGCATGGTCACCATGGATGGGAATGAACGTTCATTCACGTGCAGATAGACACATCCCCGCACAGGTCAAGCGGCAATACGGGTCGGGCGGGGAAGCGGATGCCTTTCGCTTCACTTTTCCGCCGATTTAGCCCAAGGAGGCAGCAAATCAGGGGTGGCGCGAATGGCGACGGGCATCAGTTTCAGCGTGACGGCAACCGACGGCGCGGCGCGGACCGGGGTGATCCAGACCCCGAGGGGAGAGATTCGCACCCCTGCCTTCATGCCGGTGGGCACGGCGGGAACGGTCAAGGCGATGCTTCCCGAAAGCGTCCGCGCGACCGGGGCGGATATCCTTCTGGGCAACACCTACCACCTGATGCTGCGCCCTACGGCCGAGCGGATCGCCGCGCTGGGGGGGCTGCACAAGTTCATGAACTGGCCCCGCCCGATCCTCACCGATTCCGGCGGTTTCCAGGTCATGTCGCTGGGCCCCCTGCGCAAGCTGACGGAAGAAGGCGTGCGCTTCTCCTCCCACCTCGACGGGTCGAAACACATGTTGACCCCCGAACGCAGCATGGAGATCCAGCGGCTTCTGGGCAGCGATATCGTCATGTGTTTCGACGAATGTCCCGCGCTGCCCGCGACGGAAGCCGAGGTCGCCAAGTCCATGCGCCTGTCGATGCGCTGGGCGCAACGGTCGCGCGACGCCTTTGGCGACCGGCCAGGCCATGCGCTGTTCGGCATCATGCAGGGCGGCGTCACGCGCGAGCTGCGCGAGGAATCGGCCGAGGCGCTGAAGGCCATCGGCTTCGACGGCTATGCCATCGGCGGCCTTGCCGTGGGCGAGGGGCAGGAGGCGATGTTCTCTGTCCTCGACTACGCGCCGGGATTCCTGCCGCAGGAAAAGCCGCGCTACCTGATGGGGGTGGGCAAGCCCGACGACATCGTCGGCGCGGTCCAGCGCGGGGTAGACATGATGGACTGCGTGCTGCCCTCACGTTCCGGTCGCACCGGCCAGGCCTGGACCGCCCGCGGCCAGGTCAACCTGCGCAATGCCCGCCACAAGGACGACCCCCGCCCGCTGGAGGACGGCTGCCAGTGCCCCGCCTGCCGCAGCTACTCGCGCGCCTACCTGCATCATGTGGTCAAGGCGGACGAGATCATCGGGTCGATGCTGCTGACCTGGCATAACCTGCATTATTATCAGGCGCTGATGCAGGGCCTGCGCGAGGCCATCGCCGCCGGTGGGCTGCCGGCTTTCGTGGCCGACTTCCACGCCCGCCGCGCCCAGGGCGATATCGAGCCCTCCTGAGCCCCTTGCCCTGCGGGGACCGCCATCGGCAATCATGATCCGAGGGCTTGTGCCCATCCCGCTGCGCCGATCTGGCGGAAGCGGGCCCAGGCCGCAGGCCAGCTGCGGCTCAATAAAACGAATTCAAATAGAATGTTGTGTTCATCCTCGGTTCACCTTCGATCGGTTAACAAATGGTGAATCAATCGGGGCAGGGTGGCGATGTCGGTTTCAGAATTCTATTATGCGCGCGAAGACAATGTCACTGCGGCCAACGATGCGGTCAACGTTTTCGGCTCCACGATCTACACGCTGCAGTTCAGCGCGGATAGCTGGCAGAACCTGTCGCTCACCCATGTGCCCGATGGGGCTGATGCCGGAACGACACCCGACTTCGATCCCGACACCCAGGTCATCATAAACAACCAGACCTACAACTTCGCCGTCATCAAATCCGGCACCCTGCCGGTCGCGAGTGTCCCGCCAGAGCTCCAGGGCAAGATTGTCTACGTCATCAAGATCGACTTCGACCAGGACGGCGATCTGGAGGGCAACGGCGATCTCCAGTTGTTCTTCACGACCGATCCTGCGGGAACGCCGGAAAACATGGCGCAGATCGGCAACGGCGCGCTTACGCTGGGCAGCGTCGACTTTGTTCCTGACCCAGAGCCCGTATGCTTCAGCGCGGGCACTGGCATTGCCACCCCCTCGGGGTCCCGCCCCGTCGAAACCCTTCGCCCCGGCGACCTCGTGCTGACCGAGGACGGCCGCGCCGTTCAGGTGGTCTGGGTCGGACTGTCCCACTTCAGCGCCGCCCAGCTTGCCGAATATCCCGCGGTCCGGCCGATCCGCATCCCGGCGCACGCGGTCCGCCCCGGCTGCCCCGAGCGCGATCTCGATCTGTCTCCGCAGCACCGCATCGTGCTGGACGGCCCCGCCTGCGAGCTGCTTTTCGGCCTGCCGCGCGTTTTTGTTGTCGCAAACCACCTGGTCGGCACCCTGGCGGAGGTGGTCGAGGACGCAGAGGGCGTCACCTACGTCCACCTTCTGCTGGAAGAGCACGAGATCCTGCTCGGCAACGGCCTGCCGAGCGAAAGTTTCCAGCCTGCCCGTCGCGTGATCGAAGGCATGACCGGCCCGGCCCGGGCGGCGCTGGATGCGACGCTTGCGGTCCTGGGGGCCGAGGCCATGCTCTCCCGGCCCGACGCGCTGCCGACGCTCAGATCGCCCGAGGCGCGGGTGCTGCTGCACCGGCTTGTCCGGCCAATCTTGGGCAGAACACCCGGCAGCTCCGTGGCGCAGGTGCGGCACTAGCCCGGGCCCTCCGCTCAGGCCGGGGCCAAAAGCGCCTTGGCGTTGCGCAGGTGCCGCTCGGCCAGCTTGCGGGCAATCCGGCCCGGCATCACGGTCCGCGCCGGATCGGTGACGGTCTGCAGCCGTCCGGGGAACAGAAGCTCCAGCTCCCGACGTTCGGCCGGGCCCATCGCGCGCAAGGCCTGCGGACCCGCAGGCAGCGTCTCGGTCCAAAGTGCTGCGCCGGGGTCAGCTTGCTGCGGCCGATCCAGCGGATCGTCTGCAGCCCCTGGTCCAGCGTGACGACGCGCTGCCCGAGCGTCAGCGCCTCGACCGGCACCTGACCCAGCTCGGTCTCGATCAGCGTGTGGGCGAAGAAGCTGTCGGCCGTCGAAAGCGCCTGTGCGCCCGGCATTTGGATCGCGAAATTCGGATCGCCCGGGTATCGGATGTTGGTCGGCTGACCTGTCAGCGAGGCGCCCTGGTCGCCAGTCAGAAGGATCGGATTTGGCGCATCCCGGCCCTTCGACACGGCCAGCCTTGCGGCCAGGCTCCTGCCGACGGCGGCCAGCAATCGCACCTTGCGGTCGTCCGCGCGCGGGTACATTCTGCCGAACCAAACCAGAACTTGAATCTTCCGCCCGGCGAACACACGTTAACACATCTGACAGGCGGAGCGGGCAGGGTTGCCGATGGTCGGGACCCCGCCGCGTTGCCGCAAACGAAGGACACATGATGACCGAACCCCTTGCCACCAGTTACCCGGTCCTGCCCCTGCGCGACATCGTGGTCTTCCCGCACATGATCGTGCCCCTGTTCGTCGGACGCGAAAAATCGGTCCGCGCCCTGGAAGAGGTGATGCAGGATGACAAGCAGATCCTTCTGTCCTCGCAGAAGGATCCCACCGCCGACGATCCCGACGCCGACGGCATCTTCCGTGTCGGCGTGCTGGCCAATGTGCTGCAACTGCTGAAACTGCCGGATGGCACCGTGAAGGTGCTGGTCGAAGGCAAGTCGCGCGTGCAGATCACAGGCTTTGTCGAGAACCCCGCCTTCTTCGAAGCCACCGCCGAACGTCTGGCAGAAACCGAGGGCGATCAGACCGCCGTCGAGGCGCTGGTCCGCGCCGTCTCCGAGGAATTCGACCGCTACGCCAAGGTCAAGAAGAACATCCCCGAAGAGGCACTCGCCGCTGTCTCGGACACCCGCGAACCCGCGCGTCTGGCCGACCTTGTGGCCGGTCACCTGGGTGTGGACGTGGGCCAGAAACAGGCGATCCTGGAAACGCTGGACGTCGCCGAGCGGCTGGAGAAGGTCTATGGCCACATGCAGGGCGAACTCTCGGTCCTGCAGGTCGAAAAGAAGATCAAGTCCCGGGTGAAAACCCAGATGGAGAAGACCCAGCGCGAGTACTATCTGAATGAGCAGATGAAGGCCATTCAGAAGGAACTCGGCGACGGCGAGGACGGCCAGAACGAGCTGAACGAGCTGGAAGAGCGGATCAAGAAGACCGAGCTTTCCAAGGAAGCCCGCGAGAAGGCCGAGGCCGAGCTGAAGAAGCTGAAGTCGATGTCGCCGATGTCGGCCGAGGCGACGGTGGTGCGCAACTACCTCGACTGGCTCCTCGGCGTGCCGTGGGGCGTGAAGAGCCGCGTCAAGAAGGACCTGGGTGCGGCCCAGAAGGTGCTGGACGCCGACCACTATGGCCTGGAGAAGGTCAAGGAGCGGATCGTCGAATACCTGGCGGTGCAGGCGCGCTCGACCAAGCTGAAGGGCCCGATCCTCTGCCTCGTCGGCCCTCCGGGCGTCGGCAAGACCTCGCTGGGGCGGTCGGTGGCCAAGGCCACGGGGCGCGAGTTCATCCGCATCTCGCTGGGCGGCGTGCGGGATGAATCGGAAATCCGCGGCCACCGCCGGACCTATATCGGCTCCATGCCCGGCAAGATCATCCAGTCGCTGAAGAAGGCGAAGACGACCAACCCGCTGATTCTCCTGGATGAAATCGACAAGATGGGCCAGGACTTCCGGGGCGACCCGGCGTCCGCGCTGCTCGAGGTGCTGGACCCCGAACAGAACGGCACCTTCGTCGACCACTACCTGGAGGTGGAGTACGACCTGTCGAACGTGATGTTCATCACCACGGCGAACTCGTACAACATGCCGGGGCCGCTGCTCGACCGGATGGAGATCATCCCGCTGGCCGGCTACACCGAGGATGAAAAGCGCGAGATTGCGCGGCAGCACCTGTTGCCGAAGCAGGTCGCGGCCAACGGTCTGAAGAAGGGCGAATTCAGCGTCAGCGACGACGCGCTGAACCATGTCATCCGCTACTACACCCGCGAGGCGGGCGTGCGGAACCTGGAGCGTGAGATCGCCAAGCTGGCCCGGAAGGCCGTGACCGACATCCTGAAGGGCAAGGCCAAGAAGGTCGAGGTCGACCCCGCGAAGGTCGAGGAGTACCTGGGCGTCCAGCGCTACCGCTATGGCCTGGCCGAGAAGGAGGACCAGGTCGGCGTGGTGACGGGTCTGGCCTGGACCAGCGTCGGCGGCGATCTCCTCCAGATCGAGGCGCTGAAGCTGCCGGGCAAGGGCCGGATGAAGACGACCGGGAAACTGGGCGACGTGATGAAGGAATCGATCGACGCGGCGGCTTCTTATGTCCGTTCGGTCTCGCCCCAGATCGGGGTGAAGCCGCCGAAGTTCGACACGATCGACATCCACGTCCACGTCCCGGACGGGGCCACGCCCAAGGACGGCCCGTCGGCGGGTCTGGCGATGGTGACCTCCATCGTCTCGGTCCTGACCGGCATCCCGGTGCGGAAGGACATCGCCATGACCGGCGAGGTCTCCTTGCGCGGCAATGCCATGCCGATCGGCGGGCTGAAGGAGAAGCTGCTCGCCGCGCTGCGGGGCGGGATCAAGACCGTCTTCATCCCCGAGGAGAACGCCAAGGATCTGGCGGAAATCCCGGAGAACGTGAAGGAAGGGCTCAAGATCATCCCCGTGACCCATGTCCGCGAGGTGCTGGCCCAGGCGCTGGTCCGCCAGCCCGAGCCGGTGGAATGGGATGAGGCCGCGGAAGAGGCCGCAGCGGCAGCGCGCGCGGCCCAGGCCCAGCAGCCCGCGCAGACCGCGCACTAAGACAGGACGGCGCGCCCCGCACAGGGCGCGCCGTTTCCGTTCAGGCGACCCGCTTCAGCTCCAGCCCCAGCCGGGCATAGTCCACCGCCTTGAAACCGCGCGGCAGGGCCCGCACCGCGCCCGGATGCAGGATGGCGACCTCATGCGCCATCACGCCCTCCCATACCCCGTCCAGCCCCGAGTAACGCCAGCGATAGACGCCCAGGCCCAGCCGGTTCATGCCGACCCTCTGCACATCCGTCTTCAAGCGGACGTCGCTGGGGGTGGGGACCGGATCCTTGTCATCCTCGGCCACGACGACCGCCAGGATCACCCCCAGAAGCAACAGCGGAATCAGCGCCCCGCTGGATGAGGCAGGCTTCGCCTCGACCACTTCGGGCTCTTCGGCGATGACGACGGGCCCGCCAGCCAGCGCGGGGTTCAATGCGCCCAGGGTCAGGGCGGTGGACAGAAGCAGGGCCTTGCGCATGGTCATCCTCTCTGGTTTTGCCGCGACTTTCCGCAGGCTAGCACCTTTTGGCACCTGCACCGACGAAAATGTCGAAAGCGGCTGGTGGACGCCCCGCAGCGCGATTAAGGTCCCGCGCGACATACGCTCACTCTGGACAGCAGCATGGCACGCACTCCGAAATCCACAGACGACTCCGCCGCCGCGAAACCGGCCAAGGCGAAGGCCAAGGCGCCCAAGCCCAAGGCAGCCAAGCCCGCCGCAGTCAAGCCTGCCGCAGCCAAGCCTGCCGCCGCGAAACCGGCGCTGAAAGTCGTCGCCAAGCCTGCCGAGGCCGCCCCGGCAAAAGCCAGTGCCAAGGCCAGCCTCAAGCTGAAGGAACTGGTCGAGCGTGTGGCCGACGCCACCGGCGCCAAGAAGCCCGAGGCGAAGAAATCCGTCGAGGCGACGCTCGCCGCCCTCTCCGCCGCCTTGCACGCGGGCACTGACATCAACCTGCCGCCCCTCGGCAAGCTGCGGGTCGCGCGCACGGCGGGCTCGGTCCTGACGCTGAAGCTGCGGACCGGGGCGGGCGAAAAAGCTGGTGCAAAGCCCCTTGCGGACGACGGAGAGGACGACTAAAAGCCCCCTCATCGGGCGATTAGCTCAGCGGTAGAGCGCTTCGTTCACATCGAAGATGTCAGCGGTTCAAATCCGTTATCGCCCACCATCAAAACCCCAGTAAAACAAAGAAATCCCTTGTTTTGCTGGGGTTATTACGTTCTGCTGTTACAAAATCCGTTACAAAATGGGTCTGTGATGGCTGGCGCACAACGATACCTCTTGAACCGCGATGGACGATTCTTCGCCCGGCTGGTGGTCCCTAAAGAACTTCGGCCCATCGTCGGGAAGTCCGAACTGCGGGCACCCCTCGGGCCGGATCGCAGAACCGCCGTGAAGCTTCTGCCCGGCGCGGTGGCGCAGCTTCAACACCAGATCGCCCAGGCAGAACGGCAGGCGGCACCCGCGAACGTTGCTACTGCACCGGCCCGCTACCCGCTGGCACCGGATCAGATCGCACTAAGCCACTATCACCAGCGCCTCGCCCTTGACGATGAACTGCGGAACGATGTTCGGCATTCGATGGGCTATGTGGACGATCTGCTTGTGCAGCGTTTGCGGGACGGCATGGCGGGCAAGCTGACCGATGTTGAACTTGCTTTGCTGATCGGCCCGAGGATCGAACGGTTCCGCGCGACCGGCAACCTGACCGCCGAACCCGGTTCCGACGAATGGCGGCAGATCGCCCGCGCCCTGTGCGTTGCCGAGTTTGAAGCCCTGTCGCGTGTTGCGGAACGGGATGAAGGTGATTTCACCGGCAGGCCGGAACACCCGCTGATCGCAAGCGCCATGCTGCCCGAGGATCAGCCCGAGCCGGTGAGCCTGTCGAAACTCTGGGATGACTACATCAAGGCCCGCACCACGGCGGGGTTCATGAAAGACGGCGGCAAGCGTATGCGCCCTGTC
>JBKHWC010000013.1:0-266 GCA_046569765.1 Alphaproteobacteria bacterium
AGATACGCCGCTTGGAGGCGGGGAAATCGTCGTAAAGGTCCAGCGGCCGGGCCGCGCCGCCGTAGCCGAAGACGACCGTATAGGTATAGGGCGCGACGCCCTGCAGCAGACTGGTCAGGGCGGGGGCAAAGCCGTCTTCGCCCATGGCGGCGATCACGGCACCGATCCGGGACAGAAGCGTTGCCCTATCCATGCGATCCATCCCGACCTGGGGTGTATGCAATTTGTGGTATATACATCCTACGGCGTCATTTCTACGCTTAATG
>JBKHWC010000013.1:276-54405 GCA_046569765.1 Alphaproteobacteria bacterium
GGCATATACCCCGTGTGATGGAAAGCAACCTGAAATCTGCCGCCGAAGCGCTGGCAACCCCGATCGCAGAGCTGCGCGATGCCAGCAAGCATTACGGCGCCGTGGTCGCGGCCCAGGAGCTGAACCTGTCGATCCGGCGGGGCGAGTTCCTGTCCTTCCTCGGCCCCTCGGGCTGCGGCAAGACGACGGCGCTGCGGATGCTGGCGGGGTTCGAGAGGCCCACCTCGGGCGACATCCTGCTGGACGGGCAGCGGGTGAACGACCTGCCCCCCCACCGCCGCCCGGTGAACATGGTGTTCCAGCACTATGCCCTGTTCCCGCACCTGACCGTCGCGCAGAACATCGCCTATGGCCTGCGCCAGCGCCGCCCCCGCCCGCCCGCGGCCGAGATCGCCCGCGCGGTGGAACAGGCGCTGGAGACGGTGCGCCTGCCCGGTTTCGGCCCCCGCCGCATCTGGGAGATGTCGGGCGGCCAGCAACAGCGCGTGGCGCTGGCGCGGGCGATCGTGAACCAGCCCAAGCTTCTGCTTCTGGACGAGCCGATGGCGGCCTTGGACAAGAAGCTGCGCCGCGACATGCAGATCGAGTTGCAGACCCTGCAGCGGAAGCTGGGGATCACCTTCATCCTGGTGACGCATGACCAGGAAGAGGCACTGTCGATGTCGGACCGGATCTGCATCATGCGGGGCGGGCGCATCGTGCAGGTGGGCAGCCCGCGCGAGCTGTATGATCGGCCCGCAAGCAAGTATGTGGCGGATTTCGTGGGGAAATCCAACTTCTTCCCCGGGCGCGTGACCGAAGCGTCCCAGGGCCGGGCCACCCTTGCCGCCGCCGGCGGGCTGGTGATCGGGGGGGCCGCGCCCGTGGCGATGGCCCCCGGGCAGGCCGCCGCCGCCAGCCTGCGCCCCGAACAGATCGCCCTGTCGCGCAAGGGCGAGGGGCTGCCGGTGACGGTGGTCAACCGCATCTTCCTGGGCGAGCACACCGAATATCTGGTCCGCCATGCCGGGCTGGGGGAATTCCTTGTGCTGGTGCCGCGCCAGGCCGAGGCCGCAAGCGGCGGGTTCGAACCCGGCGACGCGGGCCTTGCCTCATGGCCCGACGGGGCGGCGCTGATCCTGGGCGACGATTGAACGACAACAAGAACCAACTGGGAGAATGACCATGACAGACCGGAAAGACTTCCTCAGCCGCGAAAAATTCATGGCGGAGCTTTACCGCTACAAGAAGGGCTCGGTGACGCGGCGGCATTTCCTGGGCGTGACGGGCCTGGGGCTGGCGACCAGCGTGATGGGCAGCGCCATGCCGGGGCTGCGCGGGGCGGCCTTTGCCCAAGGCTCGATCGGCGACCGTGTGGTGGTGGCCAGCTGGCCGAACTACCATGATCCGGCCAACTTCGAGGCCTTCACGGCCGAGACCGGCGCGGCGGTCGATCTGAACGTCTTCGGCTCGAACGAGGAGATGCTGGCCAAGCTGCAGGCCGGGGGCTCGGGCTGGGACGTGTTCGTGCCGACGAACTACACCATCACCACCTATGTCGAGCAGGACCTGATCGAGCCGATCGACCTGTCGAAACTGCCGAACTACGACCCGGCCAGTTTCGATGCCCGCTTCGCCGATGCCGGCACGGTCAACGGCGTGGTCTATGCGGTGCCGCGCAACTGGGGCACCACGGGCTTTGTGGTGAATACCTCGATGCTGGGCGACCTGCCGAAGCCGGCCACCTGGAAGGAATTCTGGGACATGACCAAGGCCGAGTTCTCGGGCCGGACCATGGTGCATGACTACCAGCTGACCACCATCGGCAACGCGCTGAAATACTTTGGCTATTCCTTCAACTCGATTGACCCGAAGGAACTGGCGGACGCCGAGAAGCTGCTCCTGGAGGTCAAGCCGCATCTCTTTGCGATCAACTCGGACTACCAGCCGTCGATGCGGTCGACGGATGCCTGGATGTCGATTGCCTGGACGGGCGACGGGTTGCAGTTGAAGCGCGACATGCCCGAGATCGACTATGTCCTGGGCAAGGAGGGCGGCGAGTTGTGGAGCGACTTCTTCGCCATTCCGAAGGGCGCACCGCACCGTGACGCGGCTTATGCGCTGCTGAACTTCCTGCTGAACCCCGAAGTGAACGCCAAGGAAGTGGCCTTCCACGGCTATCCGGTCGCGGATGCGCGGGTGAATGCGATCCTGCCACCCGAGATGCTGAACGACCCGATCATGTACCCCGCGGCTGACCTTCTGTCGGCGCTGGAATTCGGCGCGGCCGTGACGCTGACCGATCCCAACCGCGCCGAGCTGATGGCGCGCTTCAAGTCGGCGTAAGACCATGCAGCGGCAGGACCTTCGGACATGGCTTTTCCTTGCCCCCGCGGGGGCATGGTTCCTGTGCATGCTGGTCCTGCCGCTGATCGTCGTCTTCGTCTTTGCCTTCGGAGAACGCGGGGCGGCGGGCGGTTACGTCCCCGCCTTCACCTTCGAGAATTTCGCCAACCTGGGCGCGCGCTGGACCGCGTTCCAGAACACGCTGGTCCTGGCGCCGGTCGGCACGCTGGCCTGCCTGCTGATCGCCTATCCGCTGGCCTATTTTCTTGCGCTGCGAGCGTCCGCGCGCTGGCGGACGCTGCTTCTGATCCTGGTGATCGTGCCGTTCTGGACCTCGATCCTGATCCGCAGCTATGCTTGGATCTACCTTCTGGGGGGGCAGGGGATCCCGTCGCTGCTGAATGCGCTGGGCCTTGGCAATCCGCGCCTGATCAACACGCCCTTCGCGGTGCTGGTCGGCATCGTCTACGGCTACCTGCCGCTGATGGTCTTCCCGATCTATGTCGCGCTGGAGCGGCTGGACAAGCGCCTGCTGGAGGCGTCCTCGGACCTGGGTAGCCCGCCCTGGCGCAGCTTCCTGCAGGTCACGCTGCCCCTGTCGATGCCCGGCGTCGCCACCGGCTGCATGCTGGTCTTCATTCTGCTGATGGGAGAGTTCCTGATCCCCGCAATGCTGGGCGGCGGCAAGGTGTTCTTCATCGGCAACGCGCTGGTGGACCTGTTCCTGCAATCGCGAAACTGGCCGTTCGGAGCCGCCGTGGCGGTCGCCCTGGTCCTGGTCATGCTGGTGACGGTCGCGGCCTATCTGCGGTTCACCCGTCGCTGGGCGGGCGGGCGCGACGATGTCTCGTTGATGTAGGGGCCGGTCATGCGGATCTATGCCTTCGCGGTCTATCTGTTCCTGTACATCCCGATCGGGGTCATTGCGCTGTTCAGCTTCAACGCGGGCCGCCATGCCGCGCAGTTCCAGGGCTTCTCGGCCCAGTGGTACGGCAAGGCGCTGTCCAATCCCTTCGTCATCGACGCGCTGCAGACCAGCCTGATCGTGGCGCTGAGGTTCTGGCCACCCTTTTCGGCACGATGGCGGCAATGGCGCTGCAATCGGTGACGGGCCGCTTGCGGCTGGCCTTCGACGCGCTGATCTACATCGCGGTGATGGTGCCCGGCATCGTCATCGGCATTGCCACGCTCATCGCGCTGGTGACGCTCTTCGACTGGCTGAATCCGCTTCTTGCGGCCGTCTGGCCGGTGGCCGAGGCCGCGCCGCAGTTGTCGTTGGGCTACGGCTCGTTGATCGCGGCGCACGGGCTGTTCTCGATGGCGCTGGTCATCATCATCGTCCGAGCCCGCATGGCCGGGATGGACCGCAGCCTGATCGAAGCCTCGGCCGATCTGGGGGCCACGCCCTGGGGCACCTTCCGCCAGGTGACGCTGCCGCAGATCTTCCCGGGCATCCTGGCCGGGTTCCTGCTGGCCTTCACCTTCAGCTTTGACGATTTCATCATCGCCTTCTTCGTCGCCGGATCGCAGACCACGCTGCCGGTCTATGTCTTCTCCTCGATCCGCCGGGGGGTGACGCCCGAGATCAACGCGATCGGGACGATGGTGCTGGGCGTTTCGCTTCTGATGCTGGTGACGGCGCAGGCGATCCTGCAGCGCGGGCGGAAGACGTAAGGATGCCAGGGGAACGCCAGATGTTGCTGGAAGATCGAGTTGCCTTCGTGACCGGGGCCGGTTCGGGCATCGGCCGCGCCGGGGCGCTGGCAATGGCGGCTGAGGGTGCGCTGGTCGTGGTGACCGACCGCGATGGCGACAAGGCGCGAGCCGTCGCCGACGAGATCACCCAGGCCGGGGGCCGGGCCGAGGCGCGGGCGGTGGATGTGGCCGACGACTTGACCCTGACCGGCGAGATTACGGGTGCCGCCTTCCGCCACGGGCGGCTGGATATCCTTCATTCCCATGCCGGGATTCAGATTCCGGGGCGTCTGGAAGAGGTTACTGCCGATCAGATGGATGCCTCGTGGCGCCTGAATGTGCGGTCGCATTTCGTGGCAGCGCGGGCGGCGATGCCGGTGATGACGGCGCAGGGCAAGGGGTCGATCATCATCACCTCGTCGAACTCGGGCGTGCAGTACGACCGCGAGATGATCGCCTATGCCACGACCAAGCACGCCGTCATCGCCATGACCCGGCAGATGGCGGTGGACTATGCCCGCCACAACGTCCGCTGCAACGCGCTGTGCCCCGGGTTCGTGGACACCCCCTTCAACGACGGGTTCGAGCGGCAGATGGGCGGCCGGCAGGCGCTGGAGGCCTATGTCGCGCAGAACATCCCGATGGGCCGCTGGGGCTCGCCAGAGGAAATCGCGCAGGGGATCGTGTTCCTGGCTTCGGACCAGTCGGCGTTCATGACGGGTCATGCGCTGGTGATCGACGGGGCCGAGTGTCTGTGACGGCTCAGGCTTGCGCTTCGAGTGCGCGGCGCATGGCGGCGACGGCCTCGTCGATACGGGCGGGGTCCTTCAGAAGGCTGCCGCCCAGCAGGTAGACCACGTCCTGCCCATACATCGCCTGCATCTCGGCCGCGCGGGCCACGCTCATCCCGCCGCCGGGGCTGGGCAGCATCGGGTGGCCGGGGCCGTCGGGGGCACGGCAGGCGTCGGCGATCTGGCGACATTCGGCGGCGGTAAAGCCGAAGCGGCCGCCGACATTCGGGAAGACCGAGATGTCGGATCCCGCAAGGCGCTGAAGCGTGCCGAACAGGACGCCGTGGTCGATGCCCGTATCCGGGGCAAGGACATAGGGACCAAGGAAGGACGGATGCGTCATCACGGGAAGGTTCAGGCTTGCATCCTGCGCGATGCGGTGGACAAGGCCGAAACCGAAGAGGCCGGGCATGACCAGAACGCCATCGGCCCCGGCGTCCTTGAGGAAGCGGAGGTTCCCCTCGATCTCGTCCGGGCGGCCGGAGAGGTTGGGGAAATAGAGCGTCTGGCGTCCGGTTTCCTGCCGGGCTTTCGCCATCGCTGCGCAGACGGCCTCGACCCGGGCGCGGAAGGGGGCGGTGGGCTGGCCGGCAAGGCCGTGGTCCTCTTTCACGATATCGGCACCGCCGTGGACGCAGCCGGCGGCGAGGCGGGCGAAATCGGTGGGGGAGAGGCCCATCGGCTTCAGAACCGGGGCGATCATCCCGCCGGTCGCGCGGCCACACAGGGCGCGGAGTCCCGCGATCCCGAAGCGGGGGCCGGGGAAGCGTGCGGTCATCTCGGGGCCGGGGTCGATGGCGGTGACGCGGATGCCCTGCTGGATCGAGGAATTGCCGAAGACCACGTTCAGGAACTGGGTGAACTCGTCCCCCGCGCTGTCGGGGGAGTAGCTGACCACGACCTGCCAGACGCCTTCGGCCAGCGGGCCGATTTCTTCGACGCGGCCGAGGATCTCATCCTCGACATAGCCCGCAGGCACCACGTCGCGGGGGATTTCGACGGTCTGTTCGAGGGCGATGCCGTCAGCGCGGGTCTGTGCCTCCTCCCGCGAGGTGGCCCGCAGGCGGTAGGTGACGGTGAAGCGGGACATTCAAAGCGCCTCGGCCTTGACCAGCGAATGGACGGCGTCGATCCGCACCGCGCCAAGCGCGTCCTCGTCGATGCCCGTGGCTTGGCCGGTCAGCCGTTCCACCGCGCGGACCAGCGACAGCGCGTCCATCCCGTAATGCGTCATCAGATAGGGGCGCGAGCCGCCGTGGGCATAGGTGTCCTGCAAGCCCAGCCGGATCAGGCGGCGGGGCAGGCCCGCCTCGGCCAGCGCCTCGGCGACCATGGAACCTATCCCCCCCGCGACAAGGTGGTTTTCCAGCGTGATGACGCCGTGCCGCACGCTTGCGGCATGATCCACGATCTGCGCGGCGTCGAAGGGTTTCAGCGTGTTGAGGTGCAGGTGGCGGACCGAGACCCCGGCCCGGGCCAGGGCGCTGCGGGCGCGGATCGCCTCTTCGGTGGTGATGCCGGCGGTGACGACCAGCACGTCATTGCCTTCGGAGAGGACCCGCATCCGGCCGATTTTCAGCGGTTCGGCGAAGAGACGCGGGACGGACCCGCGCAGGATGCGGCAGTAGACCGGGCCGTCCACGGTATCGGCCTCGGCCACGATGCTTTCCACCTCGGTCGCGTCGCCCGCTTCCAGCACGGTCATGTTCGGGATCGTCCGCATGACCGAGATATCCTCGATCGCCTGGTGGGTCATGCCGCCGGGGGTTGTCACGCCCGGCAGGAAGCCCATCAGGCGCACCTTGCGGCGCGGATAGGCGATCGAGGCCATCAGCTGGTCATAGGGGCGGCGATACAGGAACACGCCGAAGCTGTGCAGGAAGGGCCGGAAGCCCGCCAGCCCAAGGCCGCCCGCGAAGGACAGCATGTTCTGCTCCGCCATCCCCAGCGACAGGAACTGGTCCGGGTGGCGGTCGCGGAAGCCGTCGATCTCGCAGCTGGAGGTCAGGTCGGCGGACAGGCACAGCACCTCGGGGTGCTGCACGGCATAGGCCTCGAAGGCCGAGGCATAGGGGCGGTTGACCATTTCCATCAGTGGGCCTCCAGCGTGACGGGGGGTACGCCAAGCTCGGCGGCGATGTCCTGGTTCATCCGGGCGCGTTCGTCCTCGGACTTGAATCGGACGTAGTGCAGACGGGGGAAGCGGCTCATCAGGCTTTCCATGCCCTGGGTCGGGCGGGAATGGGCCAGCACGATCAGCGGGCGGCCCGGATGGGGGGTGGCGGCGGCGGCGCGCATGGCGGCAAGGTCATGGGCCTCACATTCGGCGACCACCGCGCCGAAATCGCGGAACTTGGTGGCAATGTCGCCCACGGTCATCACATCGTCCATCGCGCCGTCGCATTGCTGGCGGTTCACGTCCATGATGGCCCAGAGGTTGTCGATCCGGTGATGCGCGGCGGCCTGCACCGCCTCCCAGGTCTGGCCCTCCTGCACTTCGCCGTCGGACATGAAGACGCAGACCCGGCCGGTGTGGCCCAGCCGCTTGCGGCCCCAGGCCAGGCCCGCGGCGGTCGACAGGCCGATGCCGAGGGTGCCGTTGTGCACCTCCATGCCCGGCGAATGTTCGGCGCCGATCATCTCGACCGAGGAGCCGTCCTTGTTGAACATCTCCAGCCCCTCGGGGGCCATGCGGCCGACCTCGATCAGGCAGGCATAGGCCACCAGGGCGTAATGAGCGGGGGCGATGAAGAGGCGGTCGTGGACGGCGTCGAAGGGGCCGTTGTAGCCCGCGCCGGTGACGTAGCCTGTGTTCGCGGCCGAGGGCACGCCCGAGAAGGGCGGCGGGACCATCGGCATGGTCGAGGGGCCAAGGTTCAGCGCCTCGTTATAGAGGAACGCCAGCTGTTCGGCAGCGGAGCAGGCCTGGCTCAGGTAGCCACCATTGTTGCGGATCGTATGTTCGAAGACGCGGGCGCGGATGCCGCGCGCGACCTCTTCGGTGGTTTTTTCGTTGCGCAAACGGGTGTCTCCTTGGGCAGGTAGGGCGGGCCTGTGGCGGCCCGCCCGAAAGGCATCAGCGCGGCGGCAGGGCGATCCAGGGGGCCGTGGCCACATCGGCATGGGCGAAGGCCGGCAGCTTGGCGCCAAGTTCTTCCATGTTCTTGATGTCCAGCTCGTTCAGCATCGCCTGGGTGATCAGCGTCGGCGGCACGATGACGCTCGCGCCGGGATCCTCGCCCGCCAGCAGCAGCGCCAGGGCGCGGACCGAGACCTCTCCGACCACGGCCGGGTTGGTGGCGGCGGTGGCCTTCCAGGAGGAGCCGGGCTCGCGCATCAGCTGGATGTCGGCGGTCGAGACGTCGGCCGAATAGATCGAGACCTGGCCCGACATCCCCGCCTCGTCCACGGCGATTTTCACGCCCTTGGCGAACTCGTCATAGGGGGCGAACATCACCTGGATGTTCGGGTTGGCCGACAGGACCGACCGCGCCTGGTTCGCGACCGAGTTCGCGATCGGGTTATCCAGCGTGCCGAACATCGCGACTTCGTTGATGCCGGGGTTGGCGGCCTTGACCTCTTTCCAGGTCTCGTCGCAGCGGTCCAGGGGGGCGATGCCGGGGACATAGACATAGCCCGCGACCCATTCGGTGCCGTTGTCGGCAATCGCCGCTTCCAGCGCCAGGCGCGCAAGGTCGCGGTCGGATTGTTCGATCTGCGGGATCGCCGGATTCTCGACGTTCACGTCGAAGGCCACGACCTTGATGCCCGCATCCACCGCGCGCTGGGCGGCTTCCTTCATCGATTCCGTCAGGCCGTGCTGGATGATGATCCCGTCCACACCCAGCGCGATGGCCTGGTCCACCATGTCGGCCTGAAGGGCTGCGTCCTGGCGGCTGTCGAAGACCTGCAGGTTCACGCCAAGTGCGGCGGCCTGCTTTTCCACGCCCGAGAGATAGGCCTGGAAGAAGTCGCCGGTCGACAGGTAGCGGACAAGGGCGATGTTCACCTCGCCGGGGTTGTCAAAGGGGGCGGGGGCGTCCTGCGCCAGGGTCAGGGTGGGGACCAGCGCGACGCTGGTCACAAGGGCTGCGAATGTCCGTCTGGAGATCATTGGTTCCTCCCATTTCTCCGGTGGTTTCAGGGTCCGGCGGGCCGCTTCTGACGGCAGGCCTTGCCGGCAGGCTTAGCGCCGCACCCGGCCGACGCGGCCGGACAGGGCAAAGGTGAAGACCAGGGCCACGACAAGGACAGCGCCCTTGATGAAGTCCTGGGTGTAGTAGGGGGCATTCAGCATGGTCAGGCCCTGCAGCAGGATGCCGACGAACAGAGCGCCGATGGCGGTGCCAAAGGCATTGGGCTTCGCCGCGCCAAGGACGGCAAAGCCGATCAGCGCCGCCGCGACCGAGTCCAGCAGAAGGTTGTTGCCCGAGGCAACGTCGCCCCGCCCCAGCCGGGCGGACAGAAGGATCCCCCCGATCGAGGCCATGACGCCCGAGATCACATAGGCCAGCACGCGGTAGCGCGCGACGTTGATCCCGGCCAGCCCGGCCGCCTGCGCGTTCGACCCGATGGCATACATGACCCGCCCATGCCGCGTCAGCTCCAGGAAGACCCAGGTCAGGACGGCGATCACCACGAGAACCACGACCGACAGCGGCACAAGATCGGGCAGGATGAAGTCGATGCGGTGGCGGCCCAGCATCAGGAACTCGGGCGCGAAGACGCCCTCGGCGGTGCGCCCGTCAGACAGCACCATGCCGGTCGAGATCGAGTTGCCCTCGGTCGGGATGCGTTGCAGCCCGACCAGCAGGAACATCATCCCCAGCGTGGCCAGCAGGTCAGGAACCCGCATCTTCACGATCAGAAGC
Source organism: Alphaproteobacteria bacterium (assembly GCA_046569765.1). GTDB lineage: Bacteria > Pseudomonadota > Alphaproteobacteria > Rhodobacterales > Rhodobacteraceae > Tabrizicola. The sequence goes on from JBKHWC010000013.1 coordinate 9,959, forward strand.
CCGTTCACCAGCCCCACGACCGCCCCCATCGCCAGGCACAGGACCACGGCCGTCCCCGCGCCCATCTCCCAGATCACCATGACATAGGCCGACAGCATCATGGCCGAGGTCGCCACCGCCCCGATGGACAGGTCGAACCCATCCACCACCAGCGTCGCCGTGACCCCCAGCGCGAGGATCCCGGTGATCGCCACCGATTGCAGGATGAACACCGCGCTTTGCGGCGACAGGAAGGCCGGTTTCAGCACCGAAAAGACGATGATCAGCCCGGCCATCAGGATCAGAAAGCCATAGCGGATCGCAAGCTCGGTCGGGGACAGGGATTTCATGCCGGTTCTTTCGTCTGTTCGGCCGCGCCGGAGACCTGGGCCATCAGCAGCGCCAGGTCGATGGTCTCGTTTCTGTGGTCGCCGACCACGGTATGTTCGCTCATCACCAGGATGCGGTCGGCGACTTCCAGCGCCTCGTCGATCTCGGCGCAGAGCACCAGGGTGGCACGGGTGGCGGCGCTGTCACGGATGCGGCGGCCGATGTCGCGGCGGGCCTGGATGTCCACGCCCTGGAACGGCTCGTCCAGGATCAGCAGGCGGCTGGCCTCGGCCATCCAGCGGCCGACGACCACTTTCTGCTGGTTGCCGCCCGATAGCGTCAGGATCCCGTCGCGCGGGCCCTGGCAGACGACGCCCATCGCGGCGATGGCCCGCTCTGCCGCCGCCCGTTCCGCCGCGCGACGGATCAGCGACAGGGGGCCGGAGTGGCGGGCGGTGAAGGGCAGGGTCAGGTTCTGCTGGATGTCGAAGCCGGGGATGACCGCGTTGATCAGCCGGTCCTTCGCGGCCAGGAACACCCCAGCCGCCACCGCCTGGCCGGGATTGGCGGGGCGGTAGGGCTGGCCGTCCAGCCGCAACTCGCCCGCCACGGGCGCCTCCAGCCCGAACAGCGCGGCTGCCAGCGCCGACTTGCCGGATCCCACCAGTCCGGTGATCGCCACCACCTCGTTGCGGTGCAGCACCAGGTCGAAGGGCCGCGCCTCGGGTTTCAGCCGCAGCCCGCGCGCCTCAAGCATCGCCGGGCCGGGGGGCGGGATCGCGATGTCGACCTCGGTGATCTCGTGCCCCAGCATCGCGCGGACGGCGCCGGAATAGTCCAGCGCCGGGCCCTCGAACAGGCCCGAGACCTGGCCGTCGCGCATCGACACGATCCGGTCGGCCAGCCGGCGGATGTCCGACATCCGGTGCGAGATGTACAGGATCGCCACCCCCTCGGCCCGGAGGCGGTCGATCAGGGCAAACAGGCGCTGCGCCTCGGTCAGCGAGAGCGAGGAGGTGGGCTCGTCCAGGATCAGCAGACGCGGCCGGTGCGCCATGGCGCGGGCGATAGAGACCAGCTGACGGTCGGCCAGCGCCAGCCCCGCGACAGGGCGGGTCACGTCGATCTCAAGCCCCACGGCGGCGGCGATGCGCCGGGCATCCTCGCGCATCCGGCGGCGGTTCAGGAACAGCCCTCCGCCCTCGGCCAAGGCGTCAAGCAGCAGGTTCGAGGCCACGTCCAGATCCGGCACCACGCCGTCGTTGATGTTCTGGTGCACCGTCACCACGCCCGACCGCAGCGCGGCCGCGGGGCCAGCCGGGGCGAAGGGCTGGCCGTCCAGCCGCACCTCTCCCGCATCGGCGGCATGGACGCCGCACAGCACCTTCACCAGCGTGGATTTGCCCGCACCGTTCGCGCCCATCAGCACGGTGACCTGGCCCGCAGGCAGGTCCAGGTCCACCCCGCGCAGCACGGCGTTGCGGCCGAAAGCCTTGGTCAGCCCGCGAATGGTTATGGCCTGCGACGTCATGCGGTCCTTGCTCCCCGACTGCAACGCTACCGTGGGATCATCATTTGTCAATACCATTTGACATATGCCGGAATTTTGGAAATCCTTTCCCCGAGAGGTTCGCAAGGGGGAGGAAACCGCATGACCGCGCAGGGCTATGTCGCGCTGACACCGGACAGTCTGCCGGGCCGCCTTGGGGCGCTGGAGGTGCTGCGCAGCCGGGTCGGCTCGCCGGAGAGCTGGCAGGTGCGGGAGGTGGGCGACGGCAACCTGAACCTGGTCTTCATCGTCACGGGCTCTGCGGGGCAGGCGGTGGTCAAGCAGGCGCTGCCCTATGTGCGGCTGGTCGGCGAAAGCTGGCCCCTGCCGCTGAAACGGTCCTTCTTCGAATACAACGCCCTCATCCGGCAAGAGGCGCGCGACCCCGGCTCGGTCCCGGCCGTGTGGCATTTCGACGAGGCGCAGGCCATCGTCGTGATGGAATATCTCACGCCGCATGTGATACTGCGTCAGGCGCTGATCGCGGGCCGGCGGGTGGAAGGCCTGGGCCAGCGGCTGGGCGAGTTCTGCGCGCGGACGCTGTTCCGGGGCTCGGACCTGTCGATGCCGACGGCCGAGCGGAAGGCGGACCTTGCGCTCTTCGCAGGCAATGTGGAGCTTTGCGACATCACCGAGAATCTGGTCTTCTCGGACCCCTATTTCGACGCGCCGATGAACCGGCACACGCCGGGGCTGGAAGGGATCGTGGCGCGGCTGCGGGGGGACCTGTCGCTGAAGGTCGCGGCCCAGCATCTGAAGCTGGCCTTCGCCAGCCGGGCCGAGACGATGCTGCATGGCGACCTGCACACCGGCTCGATCATGGTGACCGACACCGAGGCCAAGGTGATCGACCCGGAGTTCGCCACCTATGGGCCGATCGGGTTCGACGTGGGGATGCTGATCGCCAACTTCCTGATGGCGCATTTCAGCCAGCCGGGGCATGAGGCCACTCCGGGGGACCGGGCGGGGCATCAGGACTGGCTGCTCTCGGTGGTCGAGACGATCTGGCAGGTCTTCGTGGCCGAGTTCAGCCAGCTCTGGCGGACCGAACGCCGGGGGATCCTGTATCAGGCCAGCCTTTACGAGGATCAGGGCCATGGGCTTGCGGCGGAGCAGGCCCTGGCCGACCTCCTGGGCCGGATCTGGGTGGACACGCTGGGCTTTAGCGGGATCGAGATGCACCGCCGCATCCTTGGCCTGGCGCACAACGCCGACTTCGAGCGGATCGAGGACGAGGGCCGCCGCGCCGCCTGTGAGGCGCGGGCGCTGGCGATGGGACGGCAGCTGATCCTGGGGGCGGGGGCCTTGCCGGGGATCGGCACGGTGACCGCGATGGCGCGGCGGATGGACAAGGAGGATCACCTGTGAAGATCAACGGAACCCCCTATCGCACGATCTGGCAGGATGCCGGGGGCGTGGTGCAGGTGATCGACCAGCGCTGGCTGCCGCATGAGTTGCGCGTGGTGCCCTTGCGGACCCGCGCCGAATTCGCCACCGCGATCCGCGACATGTGGGTGCGCGGCGCGCCGCTGATCGGGGCGACGGCCGCCTGGGGTGTCGCAGTGCAGATGGCCGAGGACCCCTCCGATGCGTCCTTGGCCGAGACCTGGGAGATCCTGCACGAAACCCGCCCCACCGCGATCAACCTGCGCTGGGCGCTGGACGAGATGCGCCGGGTCCTGGCGCCGCTTTCTCCGGGGGAACGGGCGGCGGCCGCGGCGGTGCGGGCGGCGGAAATCTGCGACGAGGATGTCGAGATCAACCGCCGGATCGGCCTGCACGGGCTGGAGATCATCCGCCAGATCGCGGGGCGGAAGCCGGGCAAGCCGGTGAACATCCTGACCCATTGCAATGCGGGCTGGCTGGCGACGGTGGACTGGGGCACGGCGACCAGCCCGATCTATCACGCCGACGCCGCCGGCATCCCTGTCCATGTCTTCGTCGACGAAACCCGCCCCCGCAACCAGGGCGCCCAGCTGACGGCGTGGGAGCTGAACAGCCACGGCATCAGCCACGACCTGATCGTGGACAATGCTGGCGGCCACCTGATGCAGCATGGCGAGGTCGACATGGTCATCGTCGGCACCGACCGCACCACCGCGCGGGGCGATGTGTGCAACAAGATCGGCACCTATCTGAAAGCCCTGGCTGCCAAGGCCAACAGCGTGCCGTTCTATGTCGCGCTGCCGTCCCCGACCATCGACTGGCGCGTGCAGGACGGGGTCAGGGAAATCCCGATCGAGGAGCGCAGCGGCGCCGAGGTCACGATGGTACAGGGGCGCGCTGCGGATGGCGGGATCGTCTCGGTCCAGATCTCGCCCGACGGGACGGGCGCGCGGAACCCTGCCTTTGACGTCACCCCGGCCGAGCTGGTGACCGGCCTGCTGACCGAGCGCGGCCTATGCCCTGCCACGGCCGAAGGAATGGAGGCGATGTTCGGCGACCTGAAGGCGCGGGCCTAGGCCAGCAGCGCCTCGGCCACCGTGGTGCCGGTGATCAGATGGGTGACGTAGCCCCCCCTGATCGCCGCCCGCGTGGCCTCGACCTTGTCGAGGCCGGGGGTGATGAGGATCCCCATCTCCAGCCCGACAAGGCGGGGCAGGGGCACGCCAATCATCCGGTCCTCCATCGGGCCAGGAAGCTGCTGGCCCTCGGCGTCGATGAAGCGGCCGCAGATCACCCCCACCGCGCCGCGCTGGACATACCAGTCAAGATCCGCGCGCGTGGCCAGGCCGCTCAGGACGATGTGGCTTTCCGACGTGGCCGTGCCGACCGAGAACAGCAGCTTGTTCACCGTCTGAAGCTGGTCAAGCTGCGCCTTCAGGATCGGCTCTTCCCGCAGTTCCGCAGCCAGGGCGGCGCGGCTGAGGATCGCGGGGGCGTGCAGGTTGAGGCAGCGCGCGCCAAGCCGCTGGGCAAGACGGGTCGAACAGGCCTCGGCGGTGAAGCCGTAGGGGGTGGCCATCGAGCCGACGAGCTGCAGGACCGCGAGGTCCTCGACCGGGGTGGGCTCCACCATCTCGGCCAGTTCATAGACGGTGCGGCCCCAGGCCACGCCCAGTCGGTCGCCGGGCGCGATCAGCTCGGGTAGCCAGTTCGCCGCCCCGCGCACGACGCGCAGGAAGGCGTCCTCGGTCCCCAGCCCCTCGTCCGGGATGACATAGGCCCCGCGCAGGCCAAAGCGTTCGGTCAGCTCCAGCGCAAGCCGGTGGGTGGTGAAGGCGGGGGCGGCAAGCGTGATGCGGATCAAGCCCTTCTCGCGCGCCTCTTGCAGGTAGTTCACCACCGTGGCGCGGGAAATCCCCAGGGCTTCGGCGATCTCCTGCTGGTTGCGGCCGTCCTGGTAATACATCCAGGCGACCTGGATCACGGCGTTCTCGCCGCTGACCTGTGCCAGATTGCGCCGCCGTGTCAGTCCAGCCATCCGAGCCCCACATTCGACCTTTGACAATGATATCTGACAAAAGTAGAAATTCCAAGCGGTCCCGCGTTCCGGCCCGCCCTTACCCAAGCCTTAGCAGGAGAAGCCGATGATCGCCAATCGCTGGACGGATGCCGAAGCGCAGGCGTTTCTTGACGCTGCAGGTCCCGATCCCCGGGCACGCGATCTGGCGCTGCGGGTTCTGACCTCGCGGCTGATCGGTCGTGACCCGGACCTTGTGATGCATGGCGGCGGCAATACCTCGCTGAAATCCACGGCGGTGGATGTGTTCGGCGAGGAGGTGGAGGTCCTGCACATCAAGGGCTCGGGCTGGGATCTGGAGACGATCGAGGCCAAGGGCCTGCCGGCGGTGCGGATGGCGCCGCTGATGCGGTTGCGGTCGCTGCCGGCGCTGTCGGACGAGGCGATGGTCAATGTCCAGCGGCTGAACCTGCTGGACCCTTCGGCCCCGAACCCCTCGGTCGAGACGCTGCTTCATGCCTGGATCCCGCACAAGGTGGTGGACCATACCCATGCGACGGCCTTCCTGGTGCTGGCGAACCTGCCCGAGGTGGCGGCGGCGACGCGCGAGCTGTTCGGTGACCGGCTGACGCTGGTGCCCTATGTGATGCCGGGCTTTGCCCTGGCCAAGGCGGCTGCCGATGCCTTCGACCAGAACCCCGAAGCCGAGGGGCTGCTGCTGGTCAACCACGGCCATTTCGCCTGGGGGCCGGATGCGCGGTCGAGCTATGACCGGATCGTCGAACATACCAATCTTGTCGAGGCCTGGCTTGCCGACCGCCGCCCCGCGCCGCTGGTGCCTGCCGCCGCCTTGCCCGCGGACAAGCTGGCGCCGGTGCTGTCCAACTTGCGGGGCGCCTTGGCCTCGATCCTGCCCGAGGCGGCGCATCTGCCGGTCCTGGACCTGCGGGCGGGCGAGGCCGAGCGTGCCTTCGTGTCCCGGCCGGACCTGGAGGATCTGGCCACCCGCGGGGTGGCCACGCCCGACCATGTGATCCGCACCAAGGCCGAGCCGCTGGTCCTGCGCCAGAGCGGCCAGGGGGGCGAGGCGATGCGGGCCGCTGTGGGGGCCTATGCCGACCGTTATCGGGCCTACTTCAACGCCCATGCGCCGCTCGCCGCCGAGCCGAAGAAGATGCTCTCGCCGATGCCGGGCCTGGTCTGGCTGGAGGGCGCGGGGATCGTGGGGGTGGGGGCGACAGCTGCCGCCGCCCGGATCGCGGCTGATATCGGCTGCCAGTCGGCCCGCGTCCGCGCCGATGCCGAGGCGGTGGGGAGCTTCCGTCCGATCGGGCCGAAAGACCTGTTCGACATGGAATACTGGTCGCTGGAGCAGGCCAAGCTGGGCAGCGGCAAGGCCCCGCCGCTTCAGGGTCGCGTCGTGCTGGTGACTGGCGGGGCAGGGGCCATCGGCCTGGCTTCCGCCCGCGCCTTCGCGGCGCAGGGTGCGGCGCTGTTCCTGGTGGACCGGCCGGGCGAGGCGCTGGACAAGGCGCGGGCAAGCCTGGGCGGAGATCACGCCGCGCATGGCTGCGACATCACCGCTCCAGGTGCCGCTGCAGCGGCGGTTGAGGCCTGCGTGGCGCGGTTCGGGGGCATCGACATCCTGCTGTCGAACGCCGGCGCGGCGGTGACTGGCGACATCGCCACGCTGGACGACCGCGCCCTGCGCGACAGTTTCGAGCTGAACTTCTTTGCACATCTGGCCTTCGCGCAATCCGCAACAGCGCAGTTCCGGGCGCAACAGGCGGGCCGTGGCGCGCGGGGGGCCGAGCCGGGGCAGATCCTGTTCAACGTCTCGAAACAGGCGGTGAACCCCGGCAAGGGTTTTGCCGCCTATGGCCTGCCCAAGGCCACGACCTTCTTCCTGCTGCGCCAGCTGGCGCTGGAGCTGGGGGCCGAGGGGATCCGGGTCAACGGGATCAACGCCGACCGCATCCGCTCGGGCCTTCTGTCGTCCGACATGATCGCAGCACGGTCGGCCGCGCGGGGGGTGGACGAGGCGACCTATATGGCCGGGAACCTTCTGCGGGCCGAGGTCGAGGCGCGGCATGTGGCTGAGGCTTTCGTGATGCTGGCACGGGCCGAGCGGACGACCGGACATGTGATGACGGTCGATGGCGGCAACATCGAGGCGGCGCTTCGCTAAACCGTTGAGCCATTTGAATTCAAGGGTTTGCCGAAGGTCCTGTCGGGTGCTTCACCTTGGCTGGCGCCGGGGTTACGGTGCCGGTCCCAACGACGAGGATTCGCATGAGCCTGACCCAGATCCCCCGCCTGATCGCCACGGAAATCGGGGCGACCCCGCAGCAGGTTACGGCAGCGGTGGAGCTTCTGGACGGCGGGGCGACGGTCCCCTTCATCGCGCGCTATCGCAAGGAGGTGACGGGGGGCTTGGACGACACGCAGCTGCGCAAGCTGGAAGAACGTCTGGGCTACCTGCGCGAGCTTGAGGCGCGGCGGGTTGCGATCGCCGAGTCGATCACCTCGCAGGGGAAGATGACCGAGGCCCTGGCGAAGTCCATCGCCGGGGCGGTGACCAAGGCCGAGCTTGAGGACATCTATCTGCCCTACAAGCCCAAGCGCCGGACCAAGGCGATGATCGCCCGCGAGGCGGGGTTGCAGGGGCTTCTGGACGCGATCCTGGCAGATCGCGCGGCTGATCCCGTCGCGCTGGCGGGAGGGTTCCTGTCCGAAGGCTTCCCCGACGCCAAGGCCGCGCTGGACGGCGCGCGCGATATCGTGGCCGAGGGGCTGTCAGAGGATGCGGCACTGCTGGGGCGCCTGCGCGACCATATGCGGAAGGTGGGCAAGCTCTCGGCCAAGGTGGTGGCCGGGAAAGAGGCTGCGGGGGCCAAGTTCGCCGACTACTTCGCGCACAGCGAGGAGTTCAGCCGGGTTCCCTCGCACCGGGCGCTGGCGATGTTCCGGGGGCGGAACGAGGAGGTTCTGACGCTGGATCTGGAGATCGATGCCGAGGCTCCGCGGGGGGAGAGTCCCTCGGAACGGGCCTGCGGTGCGGCTGTGGGCGCGGGCGGCAGCGGGCCGGGGGACAAGTGGCTGCGCGACGCGGCGGCCTGGGCCTGGCGGGTGAAGCTGAAAACCAGCCTGACGCTGGACCTGATGGCGGAACTGCGTGAGGCGGCCGAGGCCGAGGCGATCCGGGTCTTCGCGCGGAACCTGAAGGATCTGTTGCTGGCGGCTCCGGCCGGGGGCAAGGCCACGATGGGCCTTGATCCGGGCATCCGCACCGGGGTCAAGGTCGCCGTGGTAGATGCAACCGGCAAGCTGGTCGCGACGGACACGGTCTATCCGTTTCAGCCGAAGAACGACCTTAAGGGGGCGCAGGTCGCCATCGCGCGGCTGATTGGGCAGCATGGGGTCAAGCTGATCGCCATCGGCAACGGCACCGCCAGCCGCGAGACCGAGAAGCTGGTCGCGGACCTTCTGGCGCTGCTCCCGGGCGGGGCCGAGAAGCCGGTGAAGGTGGTGGTTTCGGAAGCCGGGGCCTCGGTCTATTCGGCCTCCGAGCTGGCGGCGAAGGAGTTTCCCGAGCTGGACGTCAGCTTGCGCGGCGCGGTGTCGATTGCCCGGCGGTTGCAGGACCCGCTGGCGGAGTTGGTGAAGATCGAACCGAAGGCGATCGGTGTCGGCCAGTATCAGCATGACGTGGACCAGCATCGGCTGGCGAAGTCGCTGGACGCGGTTGTCGAGGATGCGGTGAACGCGGTGGGCGTGGACCTGAACACGGCCTCCGCCCCCCTTCTGGCGCGGGTGTCAGGCGTGGGGCCGGGGCTGGCCGAGGCCATCGTGGCGCATAGGGATGCCAATGGGCCGTTCGCGACGCGGAAGGATTTGCTCAAGGTCTCGCGGCTGGGCCCGAAGGCCTTCGAGCAGGCGGCGGGGTTCTTGCGGATCACCGGGGGGAAAGAGCCGCTGGATGCCTCATCCGTCCACCCGGAAGCCTATGACGTGGCAAGGAAAATCGTCGCCGCCTGCGGGCGGGACATTCGCGCTCTGATGGGCGACGGGGCGGCCTTGAAGAAGCTGAATCCGGCGGCTTTCGTGGATGACCGCTTCGGCCTGCCGACGGTGAAGGACATCTTGTCCGAACTGGAAAAGCCCGGCCGCGACCCCCGGCCCAGCTTCAAGACGGCGACCTTTACGGACGGAGTGAACGAGATCACGGATCTGCGGCCGGGCATGGTGCTGGAGGGTACTGTGACCAACGTCGCGGCTTTCGGGGCCTTCGTGGATATCGGGGTGCATCAGGATGGCCTGGTCCATGTGAGCCAGCTGTCAGACAGTTTCGTGAAGGACCCGCATGCGGTGGTGAAGGCGGGCGACGTGGTCAAGGTCCGGGTTGTCGAGGTGGATGTGCCGCGCAAGCGGATCGGTCTGACGATGAAGTCGGACGGCGGCGCCTCGGCCAGGGACCAGGCGCGCGAGCGGGGGCCGGGCCCGGCGAAGCCGGTGCGGGGGCCGATGCAGAGCGGGCCGCAGGGCGGGGGCAATGCTTTTGCGGATGCGCTGAAGGGAAAGTTCGGGCGCTAGCCGTAAGTCCCTGCGAACGCTGCAGTAATCCGCCGGATTGCCGAAAGGTGAAGCGTCTGGCATCTGTCGGGCATGCGTCTGGCATCTGTCCCGACCGGAGGCGGGCTGGTGGTGCGTTAACCATGCGGACGAATCGGCCGCGGCCGGGCCCGGAATTTTCGAAAATTCCGGGCCGATTTCTTTGAAGAAATCGTCGCCCGATATCAGGCCGCCGCGCCGCCGACCGTCAGGCCCTGGATCAAGAGCGTCGGCTGGCCCACGCCCACCGGCACCCATTGCCCGGCCTTGCCGCAATTGCCGATTCCGGGATCAAGCTGAAGGTCGTTGCCGATCGCGCGGATGCCCTTCAGTGCCGTGGCGCCGTCGCCGATCAGCGTTGCGCCCTTTACCGCCTCGCCCACCACGCCGTTGCGCACCCGGTAGGCCTCGGTGCAGGAGAACACGAACTTTCCGCTGGTGATGTCGACCTGCCCCCCGCCGAAGCCCACGGCATAGATCCCGTCCTTGAGGCTGGCCACGATCCCGGCCGGGTCGTCCTGGCCGGAAAGCATGTAGGTGTTGGTCATCCGTGGCATCGGGATATGCGCGAAACTTTCGCGCCGCCCGTTGCCGGTGGGGGAGACGCCCATGAGGCGCGCGTTCTGGCGGTCCTGCATGTAGCCCACCAGCACGCCGTCCTCGATCAGGACGTTCTTGCCCGAGGGCGTGCCTTCGTCGTCGATGGAGATCGAGCCGCGGCGGTCCGGGATCGTACCGTCATCAAGGACGGTCACGCCTTTCGAGGCGATCTGCTTCCCCATCAGACCAGCAAAAGCCGAGGTTTCCTTGCGGTTGAAGTCGCCTTCCAGCCCGTGGCCGATGGCCTCGTGCAGAAGGATGCCGGGCCAGCCGGGGCCGAGGACGACGTCCATCACCCCGGCAGGGGCCTCGACCGCGCCCAGGTTCACGCGGGCGATCCGCAGCGCCTCGGCGATCATCGGTTTCCAGGTCTCGGGCGACATGAGTTCGGCCAGACCATGCCGCCCGCCCTTGCCCATGCCGCCCTGTTCGCGGCGGCCGTTCTCCTCGATCATCACGGAGACGTTGAGGCGGGCCATCGGGCGGATGTCCGTCAGGCGCAGGCCCTCGGGGCGGAGGATCTCGACCTCTTGCAGGCTGGCCGAAAGGGTGGCCGAAACCTGCACGACGCGCGGGTCCAGCGCGCGGGCATAGGCGTCGATCTCGCGCAGCGTGTCGATCTTGACCGGGAAGGTCGCGTCGGCCATCGGATCGTCGGCGCGGTAAAGCCGGGTGTTCGTGCCGCGCGGCGGGTCGGCGAGGGTGCCACCGCCAGAGCCCACGGCGAGGCGGGCGGTTTCCGAGGCGCGGCGCAGCGCGGATTCCGAGATTTCGGTCGAATGGGCGTAGCCCGCGACCTCCCCCCTCACCGCGCGGAGGCCAAAGCCCTGGCTGGCGTCATAGGTCGCCTGCCGGATGCGGCCATCGTCCAGAACGATGGTCTCGGCCCGGCGGCGTTCCAGGAAAAGCTCGCCATCGTCGGCCCCGGCGGTCGCTTCGCGCAGGGTGGCCAGCGCGGCGGTTTCGTCGAGATGCGTGTCGAAAGGGCGGAAGGGGGCGTCGGTCATCTTGGGCCTCGGGCGGTAGGGCAGGGGTCAGAGATGGGCCGCGCGCGAGATCGGGTCAAGGCGGAAAGACCCGGTCGATGAAATCCGCCCCATGCGCCCAGGTGACGGGGTCGTTCGTCGCATCATGCCCGACGGGGCCGAGGGACATGAGGGTCTTGGGCTCGTTGGCCAGGTCGAAGAGTGTCTGGCCGAAGGCGAAGGGGATCACGGCGTCGCGCTTGCCGTGCAGGATCAGAAGCGGCGCATGCACCTGGGCGATGTAGTCGCGCGATCGGAACTGGTCCTGCATCAGCCAGCGGACCGGGACGAAGGGATAGGCGCGGGCGGCGACATCGACGGCTGCTGTGTAGGGAGCCTCGAGGATGAGGGCCCCGACCGGGTGGCGGGCGGCGAGTTGCACGGCCACCCCGGTGCCGAGGGATTCGGCGACGAGGATGATGGGGTCGGCGCCTTGGGTCGTCAGGTGGGCGAGGGCGGTTTCGGCGTCGGTAATGAGGCCGGGCTCATGCGGCGTGCCGGTCGAGCCGCCGTAGCCGCGCCAGGACAGGAAGGCGGCCCCGAACCCGCGCGCCTGGTAGAAGGCCAGCCGCCCGGCGCGGTGGGCGATGCTGCCGCCGTTGCCGTGGAGGAACAGGACCGTCGGCCGCCCCGGCGCGGCGGGAGCGTGCCAGAGGACCAGGGTCTCGCCATCCGGTGTCGGGAGGGTGAGGCGCTCCACCCCGTCAAGGCCAAGGGTTTCGGGGGCGGGATCCTCACGCGTGGGGAAGTATTGCAGGTCACGCTGGAGGGCGAAGAGCGTGCCCACAAGCGCGGCGTAGATCAGGCCCAGCGTGGCGAAGCCCAGTTTCAGCAGGATCATTCCGGGGCCGCCCCTGCCGGCCGGACGCCCGCGGGCGCCATACGTCGCAACGGTTTTGCTTGTCCCGGCACGTCTAATATGGTTTGAGGGCCGCAGGAAACAACGGGATTCTGCCCTTGACGGCAGGGACCGAAAAGGGCGGCGGCAGGCCGCCATGCGAACGGGAAAAAGACATGCGCCTTTCCACTGTGATGACCGGGATTGCAGCCCTTGGCACTACCGCGCTGGTCGCGAGTGGGGCAATGGCTCAGCAAGCCCTTGAAATCGTTGGCCAGCCGGTGGACGGCGCCATCGGCTTCCAGCCTGCCGCGACCGAACTTGCGGTCGACCTGCAGTGGCTGGACCACATGATCCTGTACATCATCACCGCGATCGTGATCTTCGTCACGGGACTGCTGATCTATGTGATGATCCGCTATAACCGCCGCACCAACCCGACGCCCGCGCGCTTCACCCACAACAGCCCGCTGGAAGTCGCGTGGACCCTGGTCCCGATCGTCATTCTTGTCTTCATCGGCGCCTTCTCCTTGCCGATCCTGTTCAAGCAGCAGGAAATCCCGGTGGGCGAAGTGACGATCAAGGCGACCGGCTACCAGTGGTACTGGGGCTATGAATATGTCGACGAGGGTGTCTCGTTCGACAGCTACATGATCGGCTCGCCCGCGACCGGCGGCAACAACATGCTGACCCCGGAAGTCGAGGCGCAGCTGACCGAGGCCGGCTATACCAAGGACCAGTTCCTGCTGGCGACCGACACCGCTGTCGTCGTGCCGGTCGGCAAGGTCGTCGTGGTGCAGGTGACAGCGGCAGACGTGATCCACTCGTGGAAGGTCCCGGCCTTCGGCGTGATGCAGGACGCCGTTCCGGGCCGCACCGCCGCGCTGTGGTTCAAGGCCGACAAGGAAGGCATCTACTTCGGCCAGTGCTCGGAACTTTGCGGCCAGATGCATGCTTACATGCCGATCACGGTGAAGGTCGTGTCGGAAGCCGCCTATGCCGAGTGGCTGGAGAAGGCCAAGGCGGGCGACGTGCAGCTGTCGGCGGTCGAGACTTCGGCCCCGGTGCAGGTCGCCTCGAACGACTGAGCGCCGCCTCGTGCAGCGATCTGACGGGGGTCTGCGACAGCGGGCCCCCATGAAGCAGACGGAACCGTAATGAGCGATATCGGAGCATATCAGGGCGCGACCCCCGCCCCGCAAGAGGCGGGTTTCGGCGACTATGTGCAGCTTCTCAAGCCGCGCGTGATGTCGCTGGTGGTCTTCACCGCGCTGGTGGGGCTGCTGGTCGCTCCGGTTGCCTTGCACCCGGTCGAGGCTTTTGCCGCGATCCTGTTCATCGCGCTGGGGGCAGGGGCCTCGGGTGCGCTGAACATGTGGTGGGACGCCGATATCGACCGGGTGATGAAGCGCACAGCGCGCCGCCCGGTTCCCGCCGGGACGGTCGAGGCGGGCGAGGCGCTGGCCGTCGGACTGGCGCTCTCGGGGATCAGCGTGGTGATGCTGTGGCTGGCGACGAACTGGGTCGCTGCGGCGCTTCTGGCCTTCACGATCTTCTTCTATGCCGTCGTCTATTCGATGTGGCTGAAACGCTCGACCCCGCAGAACATCGTGATCGGCGGCGCGGCCGGGGCCTTCCCGCCGATGATCGGCTGGGTCTGCGCGACGGGCAGCGTCTCGGTCGAGGCGTTCCTGATGTTCGCGCTGATCTTCATGTGGACGCCGCCGCATTTCTGGGCGCTGGCCCTGTTCATGAAGGAAGACTACCACACCGCCGGCGTCCCGATGCTGACGGTCACGCATGGCCGCAAGGCGACGCGGGTGCATATCCTGGCCTATACGCTGCTCTTGGTGCCGGTGGCGCTGGGTGCCGCGCTGACCTCGATCGGCGGGCCGCTCACGCTGGCGGTCGCGGTGGTGCTGAACCTCTGGTTCGCCGTCGGCGCCTTCCGCATCTGGCGCCGGGACGAGGCGATGGCCGAGGCGGACAAATATGCCGTCGAGAAAGCCTTCTTCCGCTTTTCGTTGCTGTATCTTTTCCTGCATTTCGCGGCCTTCCTGGTGGAAGTCGCGCTCAAATCAGCAGGGATCGGGGGGTGGTGATGGCCTTTCGTCCCGAACATGAGCTGCACAAGCGCCGCTTTGGCCGGAACCTCGGCCTGGGCCTGACGCTGGCGGCCTTTGTCGTGCTGGTCTTCGCGCTGACCGTAGTCAAGGTGAAGCGCGGCGATCCGATGCAGGGCTACGACCATGTCGTTCAGCCCGGTTCCGTTCCAAAGGAGGAGGGCTCGCCATGATCTTCCCGCGTCTGCAGGGGCCGAAGCGCACGCTGGTGCAACTTGTGGCGGTGGTGATCACCATGGGCTCGCTGTCCTTCGCCGCCGTGCCCTTCTACGACTGGTTCTGCCGTGTCACCGGCTTTGGCGGCACGACAGCCGTGGCCGACAGCGGGTCGGACGTGATTCTGGATCGGACCGTCAAGGTGCGCTTCGACGCCTCGCTGGAACAGGGGATGCCCTGGACCTTCAAGCCGGTCGTCCCCTCGATGGAAATCCGCATCGGCGAGACCGGCCTTGCCTTCTACGAGGCGCACAACCCGACCGACCGCCCGGTCGCCGGGACGGCAAGCTATAACGTCTTCCCCTATGCCGCCGGCGGCTATTTCACCAAGATCGAGTGCTTCTGCTTCACCGAACAGGTGCTGGCGCCGGGCGAGACGGTGCAGATGCCGGTCACGTTCTACGTCGACCCGGAGATGGTCGAGGACGTCGAAGGGCAGTTTGTGCACGAGATCGTGCTGAGCTATACCTTCCATGAAACGCCGCTGCCCGAGCAACAGGCAGCTTTGCAAACTCCCGCCGCGGAAGACGCTGCCGCGGTGAACTGAACAAGAAACGAGGGAACCCGCCGGCCATGGCTCACGCAAAGAACCACGATTATCACGTCCTGCCGCCGTCGATCTGGCCGCTTCTGGGCGCGGTCGCTGCTTTCATCATGCTGTTCGGCTCGGTGCTGTGGATGCACGGCTCGAGCCCCTGGCTGTTCCTGATCGGCCTCGCGGGCGTGCTTTACGTCATGTACGCCTGGTGGTCGGAGGTGGTGCATGAAGGGCAGACCGGCGACCATACGCCGGTCGTGCGCATCGGGCTGCGCTATGGCTTCATCCTGTTCATCATGTCCGAAGTGATGTTCTTCTCGGCCTGGTTCTGGACCTTCTTCAAGCACCGCTTGTACCCGATGGGGCCGCAGTCGCCCGCCGTTGATGGCGTCTGGCCGCCGGAGGGGATCGAGACCTTCGACCCCTGGCACCTGCCCTTCATCAACACGCTGATCCTGCTTCTGTCGGGCTGCGCCGCGACCTGGGCCCACCATGCGCTGGTGCATGAGAACAACCGCCGCGACCTTGTGAACGGGCTGATCATTGCCATCGTCCTGGGCGTGATCTTCACCGGGATGCAGGCCTACGAATACAGCCACGCGGCCTTCGGCTTCGCCGGCAACATCTACGGCGCCACCTTCTTCATGGCGACCGGCTTCCACGGCTTCCACGTGATCATCGGGACGATCTTCCTGACCGTCTGCCTGATCCGCGCGCTGAAAGGCCACTTCACCCCCGAAAAGCACGTCGGCTTGGAGGCCGCCGTCTGGTACTGGCACTTCGTCGACGTGGTCTGGCTGTTCCTGTTCGCGGCGATCTACGTCTGGGGTCAGGGCTGATCCTTTCCGTCTGACACGAGCCAAGCGCGGGCCCTCGGGCCTGCGCTTTCATTTCCGGGGTATGCGATGCGCCGTTACGTCTTTCCGGTCCTTATGGGCATCGTCGGGGTGGCGATCCTGATGAACCTCGGCTTCTGGCAACTGCGTCGGATGGAGGAGAAGCGGGTCTATCTGGACGAGATCGAGGCGCGGATCGGCAATGCGCCGATCCCCTTGCCCGCGAAGCCCGAGGAGGGGCCGCACAAGTTCCAGGCGGTCTGGGCCGAGGGGAGGTTTACCGGCGAGTTCCTGGAGGTGCTGGCGGGCCAGCGCGGGGCGGGGCCCGGGGTGCTGGTGATCGAGGCCTTCGTCCTGCCGGACGGGCGGCGTATCATGGTGCAGCGGGGTTTCCTCGCCGAGGAGGCGCGGGGGGTGCCGCGTGACCCGCAGGAGGCCCGGGTCGAGGGCAACCTGCACTGGCCGCAGGATTCCAGCAGCTCCACCCCGCCGCCGGATCCGAAGACGGGGCTGTGGTTCGCCCGCGACGTCCCGGCGATGGCGGCGAAGCTGAATACGGAACCGACCTTGATTGTCGCGCGTGAGCCAACTGGTGACGCGATCGCGCCGCTGCCGGTCGATACTTCGGGTATACCGAACGACCATTGGGGCTATGCGATCCAGTGGTTCCTGCTTGCGGCGACCTGGGCGGGGATGACTCTGTTCCTGCTCTGGCGTATCAGGGCGCGGAAGGTGTGAAGGCGACAGCGATGCAATATATCTCGACCCGCGGGGCGGCCCCTGTCCTTGGTTTCGGCGAGGCGATGATGACGGGCCTGGCCCGCGACGGCGGGCTTTATGTGCCAGAGACGGTGCCGGTGCTGACGAAGGCCGAGATCGCGGCGCTGGCCGGGGCCCCGTACGAGGAGGTCGCGTTCAAGGTGATGCGGCCCTATCTGGGCGGGTTCTTCGGGGATGACGAGTTCCGCGGCCTGATCGCCAGGGCCTACCAGGGTTTCCACCACGCCGCCCGCGCGCCGATGGTGCAGCTGGGCTCGAACCATTTCCTGCTTGAGTTGTTCCACGGCCCAACGCTGGCCTTCAAGGACTTCGCCATGCAGCTCATCGGGCAGATGATGCAGGCGGCGCTGGCAAAGACGGGGGAGCGGATCACGATCGTCGGTGCGACCTCGGGCGATACCGGCTCGGCGGCGATGGAGGCGTTTCGGGGGCTGGCGAATGTGGATGTGTTCATCCTTTTCCCGCATGGCCGGGTCAGTGACGTGCAGCGGCGGCAGATGACGACCCCGTCCGAGGCCAACGTCCATGCGCTGGCCATCGACGGCGATTTCGACGACGCGCAGGCCCGCGTGAAGGACATGTTCAACGACTTCGCCTTCCGCGACGGGGTGCGGCTGGCGGGGGTGAACAGCATCAACTGGGCCCGCGTGCTGGCGCAGGTGGTCTACTATTTCTACGCGGGGACGGCGCTGGGGGCTCCGCACCGTGAGGTCAGCTTCACCGTGCCCACGGGCAATTTCGGCGACATCTTCGCAGGCTACATCGCCAAGCAGATGGGTCTGCCCATCGACAAGCTGGTGATCGCGACGAACCAGAACGACATCCTGGACCGCGCGCTGCGGTCGGGGGATTACCGGACGAACGGCGTGAAGCCCTCGATCAGCCCGTCGATGGATATCCAGGTCTCCTCGAACTTCGAGCGCGCGCTGTTCGATGCCTATGGTCGCGACGGTGCGGCGGTGGCGCAGCTGATGGGCGAGATGAAGGCGGGCGGGTTCAAGATCAGCCAGGGGGCGATCGAGATCCTGCGGGAGACCTTCTCCTCGGGCCGCTGCGGGGAGGACGAGACGCTGGACGTCATCGCGCGGCATTACAAGACCACCGGAGAGCTGCTCTGCCCCCATTCCGCGGTGGGCGTGAAGGTGGCGGAAGAGCATCTGGGCGGCGCGCCGATGATCACGCTGGCCACGGCGCATCCGGCGAAGTTCCCCGATGCCGTGGAACGTGCGACCGGCGTGCGGCCGGGCCTGCCGCCGCATATGGCCGATCTCTTCGCCCGGCCCGAGCGGATGACGCGGGTGCCGAACGATCTGGGTGCCCTGCAGGCGCTGGTACGCGAGAGGATCGCTCGTCGATGACTTCGTCGCTCTGCGCGGTGGGGGTGCCTCCTGACGGGAGGACGCAGTCGCACGAGGAGGGGCCGGTCGCGCCCCTTTCGCAACCCGCGCCGGGGCTGTATCACCAAGCAGTACGACCGAACCTGTGGACCGCATCTTGACCCAGCGCCTGCACACCCTTCCCAACGGCTTCCGCATCGTCACCGAGGCGATGCCGGGCCTCCAATCGGCTTCTGTCGGTCTTTGGGTCGAGGCCGGGGGGCGGCACGAGACGGCCGAGCAGAACGGGATCGCTCATTTCCTGGAGCATATGGCCTTCAAGGGTACAAGGCGGCGGTCGGCACTGCGCATCGCCGAAGAGATCGAGGATGTGGGTGGCTATATCAACGCCTATACCAGCCGCGAGATGACGGCCTATTACGCGCGGGTCCTGTCGGGCGACGTGCTGATGGCGCTGGACGTGATCGCGGACATCGTGCTGAATCCCCTGTTCCGCAAGGCCGATATCGAGACCGAGCGTCACGTGATCCTGCAAGAGATCGGCCAGGCTCTCGACACGCCGGACGACATCATCTTCGACTGGCTGCACGAGGTGAGCTACCCCGACCAGAGCTTCGGCCGCACGATCCTCGGGCCAGAGGAACGGGTGGCCTCCTTCAGGAAGGCGGATTTCGAGGGCTTCACCGGCACGCATTACGGCCCCGACCAGATGATCCTGTCGGCGGCGGGGGGCGTCGACCATGATGCCATCGTCGCGGCGGCCGAGCGGATCTTTGGCGGGTTGAAGCCGGTGGGCAAGGCGGGGATCGACGCGGCGCGCTTCGTCGGCGGCGAGCGGCGTGAGGTCAAGGACCTGGAGCAGGTGCATTTTGCCCTGTCCTTCGAAGGCCCGGGCTATCGCGACGACAAGGTCTATACCGCGCAGGTCTATTCGATGGCGATGGGTGGGGGGATGTCCAGCCGCCTCTTCCAGAAGATCCGCGAGGATCGGGGCCTGTGCTATTCGATCTATGCGCAGTCGGCGGCCTATGAGGATACCGGGCAGATCACGATCTATGCCGGGACCTCGGAGGCCGAGATCGGCGAGCTGACGAAGCTGACCGTGGACGAATTGAAGCGTGCGGCGGATGACATGGGCGAGGCCGAGGTCGCCCGCGCGCGGGCGCAACTGCGGGCGGGGCTGTTGATGGGGCTGGAAAGCCCGTCTTCGCGCGCGGAGCGCAACGCGCGGCTCTTGTCGATCTGGGGCCGGGTGCCGGACGTGTCAGAAGCGGTTGCGAAGATCGACGCGGTCGATACCGCCGCCGTGCGCCGCTATGCAGCCGAGATGTCCTCGGCCCGGGCGGCGCTGGCGATCTATGGGCCGGTGGCGGCTGCCCCGGGCATCGACGAGGTCCGCAAGGGGCTTGCCGCCTGATGCTGGGCCTGAAGCGCCGCGTCCGGGTCGAGACGGAGCGCATGACGCTTCGCCTGCCGGAACATGGCGACTGGCGGCAATGGTCCGAGCTGCGCGAAGCCTCGGCCGAGTTCCTGGTGAAATGGGAGCCGGTCTGGTCGAATGACCACCTGACGCGCCGGGCCTTCACCAACCGGGTCTACTGGGCGCAGCGCGCCGAGGCTCAGGGGACGGCGCTGCCGATGCTGCTGATCCGGCGTGAGGACAACCAGCTGCTGGGCGCGCTGACGCTGGACAACATCCGCCGCGGACCCTCGCAGACCGGAACGTTCGGCTACTGGATCGGCCAGCCCTTCGCCCGCCAGGGCTATATGCGCGAGGCGATCATGGCGCTGACGCATCATGCCTTTACCCGGATGGACCTGAGCCGGATCGAAGCCGCCTGCCTGCCCGAGAACAGCGCCTCGCGCGGGGTGCTGGAGACATGCGGCTTCAAATACGAGGGCGTGGCGCAAAGCTATCTGCAGATCAACGGCCGGTGGCGAAATCATGTGCTTTACGCCAACTTGCGCGGCGACCGGCGCGGGCGGACAGAGGTCGGCTGAGGTCGGGGCGTCTCTCATATTGACCGCCTTACGGCGCGAAGACCCTTTGTCTCGCGGCTTTGCGTGAAGGACGCAAAGCCGCTCGGGCGGCCTCCGGCGGGGATATTTGATGACGGAAAAGGCGAAGATCGCGCATCCGTGATCAGGCGTTGGCGTGACGGGCGCGAAATCCGGGTTACCCTTGCGGCACCCCGGAGGTGACCCATGCGGCGCATGCTTCCCGCCCTTCTGCTGCTTGCCACGCCCGCCTTGGCGCAGGAGCGCATCCCCTCCCATTGCATCGCGCTGGCCGAGGGCGCGTCCCGGGTCGTGCCGGTGGCGCTGGAAGCGGGGCTGGAGCCGGATAGCGTGCTGATCCGTTACATCGATCATGCGAGTTTCGCCATCGTGACGCCGGACGGAACGGTGGCGGTCACGGATTACACGGGCTATCTCGGAACGGCCGATGTGGTGCCGGATGTGGTCACCATGAACAACGCCCATACCACCCACTGGACTGCCGCCCCCGACCGGCGCATCCCGCATGTGCTGGAGGGTTGGCCGAATGGCAGGACGGCGGCGGATCACCGGCTGGATCTTGGGTCCATGCTGGTGCGCAACGTGCCCACCGACACGCGCGGCCCCTTTGGCGAGGGGGCGCTGCGGGATGGCAATTCGATCTTCATCTTCGAGGCCGGGGGGCTGTGCATCGGGCATCTGGGGCATCTGCACCAGATCCCCTCGCCGGAACAATATGCAGCGATCGGGCGGCTGGACGTGGTGATGGTGCCAGTGGATGGCGGCTATACCCTGCGGCTGGAGGATATGGCGGGGGTGGTGCGGCGGTTGCGGTCCTCGGTCGTGATCCCGATGCACTGGTTCAGCCAGCAGTCGCTGCAGGCCTTCCTGGCTGAAATGTCCGCCGAGTTCAGCGTGGTCGAGACCGGGGGCGCGCAGATCGCGCTGTCGCTGGACGACTTGCCGTCGCAGCCGACGATCATGGTGCTGGAGCCCGCCTATATCGACGCGCCCTAGCGCGGGGCGGCGGGCTTCGCTACCAACGGGGACGAAGGAGCCCCTGCGATGCTGAACCCCTGCGATCCCGCCTTTGTCGCCCGTCTGGAACAGATGCTGCCGCCCGGTCGGGTGGTTCCGCCCGAGCCGCGCTATCTGGAAGAACCTCGGGGGCGCTGGCCGGGTCTGGCTGGCGCGGTGGTGCGGCCCGAGACGACTGCAGAGGTCGCGACGGTGGTGCGGGCCTGCGCCGCGGCGCGGATCGGGCTGGTGCCCTGGGGCGGGGGAACCGGCCTGGTCGGCGGGCAGATCATGGCCGCCGGGCCGGTCCCTCTGCTCTTGTCGCTGGAGCGGATGACGCGGCTGCGCGGTGCCTATCCGCAGGAGAACGCCCTGGTGGTCGAGGCGGGGATGGTACTGGCCGATGTCCAGGCCGAGGCGGTGAAGGTCGGGCGGCTGTTTCCCCTGACCCTGGCCAGCCAGGGCAGTTGCCGGATCGGCGGCAACCTCGCGGCCAATGCGGGGGGCGTGCATGTCCTGCGCTATGGCAATGCGCGCGACCTGTGTCTGGGGCTGGAGGCGGTGCTGCCCGACGGGACGGTCTTTGACGGGCTGACGCGGCTGCGCAAGGACAATGCGGGCTATGACCTGCGGCATCTTCTGATCGGGTCGGAGGGAACGTTGGGTGTGATCACGGCGGCAAGCCTGCGGCTGTTCCCGGTCCCGGCGGCCCGGGTGGTGGCGCTGCTGGCGGTGCCCTCGCCCGCGGCGGCGCTGGACCTGCTGGGTCTGGCGCAGGAGCGGCTGGGGGGCATGGTCTCGGCCTTCGAGATGATCAGCCGGGTGGGGTTCGACTTTCTGGGCGAGACGATGCCCGAGGTCCGCGCGCCCTTCGATCCGGTGCCGGAGTGGATGGTGCTGGTCGAACTGGGCCTGCCCGCAGAGCTGGAACCCGAGGTGGCGATGGCGAACCTCTATGATGCGGCGGATGACCGGGGACTGGTGACGGATGGGGTGATCGCCACGTCAGAGGCACAGGCGGCGGGCCTGTGGCAGTTGCGCGAGATGATCCCGGAGGGCAACCGCAGGGTGGGGGCGGTGTCGAGCCACGATATCTCTTTGCCCCTGTCGGCGATCCCGGAGTTCATCGCCCGGGCGCCGGGGGAACTGGCGGGGCTGGGGGCGTTCCGCATCAACTGTTTCGGGCATCTGGGCGACGGCAACCTGCACTGGAACGTCTTTCCGGTGCGGGGTGCGAGCCGCAAGGATCATGAGGCGGTGCGGGAGACGGTGAAGACGCGGGTGCATGATCTGGTGCATGGGCTGGGTGGGTCGGTCGCGGCCGAGCACGGGGTCGGGCGGCTGAAGGTGGCGGATCTGGCGCGCTATGGCGATCCGGGAAAGCTGGCCGCGATGCGGGCGATCAAGGCGGCGCTGGACCCCCTGGGCATCATGAACCCCGGCGCGGTGTTTGGATAAGGTTACCCCGCCGCAAGAGGATACCTGCGACGGGGTGCTTTGGGGGTGTGTGGGTCACGCTGTGGGTAGCAGCGCGGTCAGGCTGGGTAGGCCTGACAAGACCCTGTCTAGGGTGATTCTCTTTCAAGACGGTTAACGGCGGCCTGCCTTTCCGGCCGACGCACCGATTTTCTGCGAAAATCGGGTCAGAGACCCTGGAAAGCGCAGAGGGCGTGGACATCCATCCCCATCGCCTCGAGCTTGCGGCGGCCACCGAGGTCGGGCAGGTCCACCACGAAGGCGCAGCCGACGACTTCGGCGCCCAGACGCTCGATCAGGCGGATCCCGGCCTCGGCCGTGCCGCCGGTGGCGAGGAGGTCGTCGACGAGCAGAACCTTCTCGCCCGGCTGCATGGCGTCATCGTGGACCTCGACCACCGCCTCGCCATATTCCAGCTTGTAGGCCTGGCTGATCGTCTGGCCGGGCAGTTTCCCCTTCTTGCGGATCGGCACGAAGCCGGTCGAGAGCTGGTGCGCCACCGCGCCGCCCAGGATGAAGCCGCGCGCCTCAAGCCCCACGACCTTGTCGATCCGCATCCCGGCATAGGGCGCGAGCAGCTGGTCGACGCACATCCGGAACCCGCGCGGATCGGCGAAAAGCGTTGTCACGTCGCGGAAGAGGATCCCTTCATGCGGGAAGTCGACGATGGTGCGGATATAGTCCTTGACGGTTTTCTTCATCGGGTTTCCTTCAAAGTACACGGCCGGCGACGGCATCCAGCTTCGCCAGAAGCTCGGCATCGCGCTTGTCGGGGGCGGTCATCAGCGCATGGGTCAGGGCATGGTTGCAGCCATGCGGGCAGGGGGTGCGCTCGGGCTGCAGCAGCGCGGGCAGGCGGGCCACGAGGCCGCGGGCAGCGGCGGCATTGGCATGGAGCACGGCAATCACCTGCGCCACATCAACCGCGCCATGGCTGTCGTGCCAGCAGTCATAGTCGGTGACCATGGCCAGCGAGGCATAACAGAGCTCGGCCTCGCGGGCGAGACGGGCCTCGGACAGGCCGGTCATCCCGATCACATCGGCGCCCCAGGCCCGATACATCCGGCTTTCCGCGCGCGTGGAGAACTGCGGCCCCTCCATCGCCAGGTAAGTGGCGCCCTCATGGACGGTCAGGCCTTCGGCCCGGGCGACCTGGGCGGCGAGAGCGCCAAGGCGGGGGCAGGTCGGGTCGGCCAGGCTGACATGCGCCACGCAACCGGGGCCGAAGAAGCTGGGCGGGCGGCGGGTCGTGCGGTCGATATACTGGTCGACCAGCACGAAATGGCCGGGCGCGAACTCTTCGCGCAGCGAGCCCACGGCCGAGACGGCGAGGATGTCGGTGCAGCCCAGCCGTTTCAGCGCGTCGATATTGGCCCGATAGGGGACGGTTGCCGGATCGTGGACATGGCCGCGACCGTGGCGCGGCAGGAAGGCGACGGGCAGTCCGCCCAGCCGACCCAGCAGGATTTCGTCCGACGGTTTGCCCCAAGGAGTCGCGACCTTGACCCAGCTTGCGCCCTCGATCCCGTCGATCTGGTAGACCCCCGATCCGCCGATGACGCCGAGCATGGTCTGCATGAGGGTCCTCCTTCTGATCGGCCGCAGGATAGAGGGCGGGCGCGGCGCGGGGAAGGGGGTGCCTCGGGGCTTGCGCCGCCCGCTGGCTCTGGCCATCCTGACCGAAAGAGGGAGGGCGCGGGGTGACGCGGACGATCGATCTGGCCGGACTGGCCGACGAGTTGGAGCGGCGGGTCGGCGCGGGCCGGGTGATCGTTGCGATCGCCGGGGCGCCGGGGTCGGGCAAATCGACCATGGCAGAGCGGCTGGCGGGCAAGCTGAACGGACGGCTGCCCGGGCTTGCGGCCGTGCTGCCGATGGACGGCTATCACTATGACGACCTGTATCTGGTGCCGGCAGGGCTGCGGCCGCGCAAGGGCGCGCCGCATACCTTCGACGTGGGCGGCCTTTACCACACACTGAAGCGGCTGCGGGACAGGGACGAGGCCGAGGTCGCGGTTCCCGTGTTTGACCGCCAGATCGAGATCGCCCGGGCCGGGGCGCGGCTGATCCCGGCCGAGGTGCCGGTGATCATCGCGGAGGGCAACTATCTGCTGCTGGACCAGGCACCCTGGGACCGGCTACGGCCGCTCTTTGACGCGACGGTGATGGTCGATGTGCCGGAACATGTCCTGCGCGCGCGCCTGCGCGGCCGGTGGGAGCGGCTGGGGATGGACGAGGCGGCGATCCGTTCGAAGCTGGAGGAGAACGACCTGCCCAATGCGCGACTGGTCCGCTACGGCTCGGTTCGGGCGGATTACCAGCTGCAGAATCATTGATGCGACCATGGAGCTGATCGACACCCACCAGCATCTGTTCCTGCGTGACCGGCTGGGCTATGCCTGGGCCGATGCGATCCCGGACCTTGCGGGGCGCGACTTCACCCGGGCGGATTATGCGCGGCTGACCGAGGGGAAGGGGATCGCGGGCACGGTCTTCATGGAAACCGGCGTCGATGATGCGGATTATCAGGCCGAGGCGCGGCTGGTGGCGGGGATGGTCGGCCAGGGCGGGATGCTGGGGCAGATCGCCTCGATCCGGCCCGAGACGGAACTGGGGTTCGAGGCCTGGCTCGAGGAGGCCGCGGGACTTGGCGTGGTCGGTTTCCGCCGCATCCTGCATGTTGTGCCGGACGACGTCTCGCAATCCGAGGTCTTCCGGCGGAACCTGAGGCGCATCGGCCGGGCGGGCTATCCGTTCGACCTGAACCTTCTGGCGCGACAGTTGGTGCCAGTCGGGGTGCCGCTGCTAAGGGCCTGCCCTGATCAGCCGTTCGTGCTGGACCATTGCGGTGTGCCGGACGTGGCGGCGGGCGACTGGGAGGTCTGGGAGGCGGGGGTCGCGGCCTTCGCGGCGCATCCGAACGTGGTGGTGAAGCTTTCCGGTATCACCGCCTATTGTGCGCCGGGGACGGCGACCCTGGCCAGTGTCAGACCCTATGTCGACCGGCTTCTGGCGCTTTTCGGACCCGACCGGGTGCTCTGGGGCAGCGACTGGCCGGTGGTCGATCTGGGTGCCGGGCTTCCGGGGTGGATCGACATGACCCGGGCGCTGCTGGCCGATCTGTCGGAAACCGAGCGTCGCGCCATTGCCCAAGGCACGGCGCGACGCGTCTATCGCTTGTCTGCGGCCTGACAGGGGCGGGGCGTCAGCCCGCCGCGCGCAGGCGTTGGGCGGCGGCCTGTTCGCCTTCCTGCCAGCCCTTGAAGCGGCTGACGAGGTGGTTCAGCTCTTCGATCGATTGCGAGAGCGAGACGGTGGCGGCCAGCGTTTCCTCGAACATCGCGGCATTGCGCTGGGTCGCCCCGTCCAGGTCGCGCAGCGAAGCGTTGACGTCCTTGATCCCTTGCTCCTGCTGTGCGGCCGAGCCGGCGATCTGCGCCACGCTGTCCGAAATGGCGCTGACGGATTTGGTGATGGATTCCACCACGCCGCCACTTTCCCGCATCGCCACCACGCCATCGCGGACATGCTGGCTGGAGTCGTTGATCAACTGACCGATCTCACGCGCCGAATCCGAGGCGCGCTGCGCCAGGGCCCGGACTTCCGAGGCGACCACGGCGAAGCCGCGCCCGCTGTCCCCGGCCCGCGCGGCCTCGACGCCTGCGTTCAGCGCCAGGAGGTTGGTCTGGAAGGCGATGTCGTCGATCACGGCGATGATCCGGGTGATTGCCTCGGACGAGGTCTGGATCCGCATCATCGCGGCCTCGGAGCGGGTGATGATCTCCATCCCGGCGGTCGCCTGCTTGGCGGCGTCGCGCGTCAGGTCGCGCACGGTCTGGATGCTGGCGGTGGTATCGCCCACCAGCCCCGTCATATTGGTCATCGTGCTGGAGGTGTGGTTGATCGCCGAAGCGGATTTCTCGGTCCGGTGGGCCAGATCTTCGGTCGCGAAGCGGATGGCCTGGACATCGGCGTTGATGCGGCCCGAGGAGTTGGAGATCTCGGCCACGATCCTGCGCAGGGCCACGACGGCAGCGTTGAAGTCCATCCGCAGCGTCTTGTAGCTTTCGAGAAGAACTCGTCGATCGTCACGTCGAGCTCGCCATCGGCCATGCGGCGCAGAGATTGGGCCAGGTGGTCCACCACCTTTTGCTGCGCTTCGCGTTGCCGTTCTTGCGCGGCCTCATGCTTGGCGCGGGCACGGTCCTGTTCGGCGCGGAACTCGGCCTGACGGGCCTGCTCGGCCGCCTCGGCCGTGCGGCGTTGCTCTTCCTGCGCACGTTCGGCAAGACGCTCACGCTCGAGAAAGGCGATGCGGTCGGCTTCGGCCTTGCGCGTCTCGGCTTCGGCATTGTTCAGCGACTGGTCCATGTCGCGCAGCGCCCGCGCGATTTCGCCGATTTCGTCGCCGCGGTCGGTATGACCTATGGCGCAGGCCTCGCGCCGGGCAACCGTGCCCATGTCGCCGACCAGCCGCTGGAGGGGGAGTGCGACAGAGCGCGCGGCAAGGATCGCGATTGCGCTGGTCGCGGCCAGCACCATGATGCCGATGCCGAGGAACCAGTAGGTCATCACCGCGACCGGATGATAGAGCTCGGCCTGTCCGATTTCCGTGACGACGGTCCAGGGCGTGCCCGAGACGTCCAGAGGATGGGTTGCGATGACGGCGGGATGGCCGTTGATCCCGACGCCTTCGGTAAAGCCAGGTTCCATGGTCCTGGCCAGTTCGAGGACGGCCACCGGGGCAGACACATCCAGCATCTCATCCTCGGACGTGTCGGGCAGGTCGCTGCGCAAGATGCCGTCCTGGCCCACCAGGTAGCTGACCAGGCTCGCGTCCCTGGCATCCTCATCCACCAGCGCCGCGTTCAACTGGGCAGTCGGCAACTGGATCGCCACCACCCCGAGGATGCTGCCGTCGCGGCCGAGAACATGCTTGCCGATGAAGGCCGCCGGAACATCGCCAGAAGGTCCGTAGGTCGAGAAATCCTCGAACACCACGGTTCCGGGCCTGGGTTGCGCAATCACCCGGTCGAACATCCGCGCAAGCCCCGAATCCTTCCACGGGCCGGTCCGCAGATTGGTGCCGAAGTCGGCCTCTTTCGTCACGCTGAAGACGACATTGCCGTCGGTGTCGATCAGGAAGACATCGTAGTAATCCATCGCCTGGGTCCAGGCCAAAAGCTCGGTCTGCAGGTCGGCGTGGATGCGGTCATAGCCGAGGCCCGCC
Source organism: Alphaproteobacteria bacterium (assembly GCA_046569765.1). Lineage (GTDB taxonomy): Bacteria > Pseudomonadota > Alphaproteobacteria > Rhodobacterales > Rhodobacteraceae > Tabrizicola. The sequence goes on from JBKHWC010000013.1 coordinate 37,845, forward strand.
CCGCCATCGATCAGCTTGTGCCGTTCGCCCGCGGAATGAGGGTTGTTGTCGACATAGCGGGCGCGGATCGCCGCCAGGCCGCCGGCATCGATCCGCGTCGCCCGCGCAAGGTCGGCCAGACCGGCGATGACGCCGCGGTTGTAGGACAGACCGTTCAGGTCGGCAGACAATTCGCTGGTGATGGCTTCAAGCATTTCGGCCGGGCCATTCGCCGCCGCGCGCATCGTGGCGCGGGCGGCGTCGGAAAGCGCGCTTTCGGCACGAATATAAGCCGCAGCTGCCACCAGGAGGACTGCAACAGCACTGATCGCAATCATCAGGGCGGGAAGTTTTCGGGTGAGTTTCATCGAGTTAAAATCCATGCGGCGCATGTGGCATCCCCGGGCTGTGGCTTCCCGCACCTTCCGCCCGGCCGATTGACGAGGGGTAAATTCCTCCCCGACTTTCCGCGCGAAACGCCTAAGATTGTCCCGGTCTCCGTGCCAGAGTCCGGCCGTGCCCCCGTGCGCCCGCGGCGGTTGCATTCGCGCTGGCTTTGCCCCCGATTTGCCGCTAACCTGCCACTCAAGACCCGGGGACACATCCGGGCTTGAGGCAGAACAGGCGTATCAGGCGGTTTCCCATGACTGAAATGGTCTATGGCTCCAATCCGATTCGGGTGACAGAGCCGGTCATCCCGCGGTGGTGGCGAACGATCGACAAATGGACGCTGACCTCGGTTTTCGTCCTGTTCGGGATCGGGTTGCTGCTTGGACTTGCGGCCTCGGTCCCGCTGGCCACGCGCAACGGGCTGGAGCAGTTCTACTATGTCCAGCGCCAGGCCTTTTTCGGCGGGGTGGCGCTGGCGGTGATGATCGCGATCTCGATGATGTCGCCGGCCATGGTGCGGCGGCTGGGGGTGCTGGGCTTTGCCGTCTCGATGCTGGCGCTGATGCTCCTGCCGATCTTCGGGACCGATTTCGGCAAGGGCGCGGTGCGCTGGTTCAGCTTCGGCTTCGCCAGCGTCCAGCCGTCCGAGTTCCTGAAACCCGGTTTCGTCGTGGTGGTGGCCTGGCTGATCGCCGCCAGCCAGGACCTGGCGGGGCCGCCGGGCAAGTCGATTTCCTTCGCGCTGACGCTGGTGGTGGTGGCCTTCCTGGCCATGCAACCCGATTTCGGCCAGTCGGCGCTGGTCCTGTTCGCCTGGGGCGTGGTCTATTTCGTTGGCGGAGCGCCGATGACGCTGATCGCGGTGGTCGGCGGTATCGTCGCGTTAAGCGGGCTGGTCTTTTACGAAAGCTCGGAACATTTCGCGCGCCGGATCGACGGGTTCCTCTCGCCCGAGGTCGATCCGCGCACCCAGTTGGGCTATGCCGCGAACGCGATCCAGGAGGGCGGGTTCTTCGGTGTGGGCGTGGGTGAGGGCCAGGTGAAATGGTCGCTGCCGGATGCACATACCGATTTCATCATCGCCGTCGCGGCCGAGGAATACGGCCTGATCCTGGTGCTGGCGATCCTGGCGCTTTATGGGGTGATCGTGGTGCGCTCGCTGAGCCGGCTTCTGGCCGAGCGCGACCCCTTCGCGCGGCTGGCAGGGACGGGGCTGGCCTGCATCTTCGGGGTGCAGGCGATGATCAACATGGGCGTGGCGGTGCGCCTGCTGCCCGCCAAGGGGATGACGCTGCCGTTTGTAAGCTATGGCGGCTCGTCCGTCATCGCGGCGGGGATCACCATGGGGATGCTGCTGGCACTGACCCGCGACCGGCCGCGCGGGCAGATGAGCGACGTCTTCCGGCGGGGGCGGTGATGGCGAAACTTCTGCTGATCGCGGCGGGGGGCACGGGGGGGCACATGTTCCCGGCGCAGGCCCTGGCCGAGGCGATGCTGGCGCGCGGGTGGCGGGTGAAGCTGTCGACCGATGACCGCGGCGCGCGCTATGCGGGCGGGTTCCCGGAGGCGGTGGTGGTAGAGCGCGTGGCCTCGGCCACCTTTGCGCGTGGGGGCATGGCGGCCAAGCTGGTGGCGCCGTTCCGCATCCTGGGCGGCGTTCTGGGCGCGCTGGTGTCGCAGCTGCGCGACAAGCCCGCGGTGGTGGTGGGGTTCGGGGGCTACCCCTCGATCCCGGCCTTGTCGGCGGCCTGGTTGCTGCGGCGCCCGCGGATGATCCATGAGCAGAACGGGGTTCTGGGCCGGGTGAACCAGGTCTTCGCGCGCCGGGTGGACAAGGTGGCCTGCGGGACCTGGCCGACGGCTTTGCCGCAGGGTGTGACGGGGGAGCCAACGGGCAATCCGGTGCGGCAGGCGGTGCTGGACCGGGCTTCGGCGCCCTATATCCCTCCGGGCGATTATCCGATGGCGATGGTGGTGATCGGCGGCTCCCAGGGGGCGCGGATCCTGTCGGATGTGGTTCCGGCGGCGGTGGGCCTGTTGCCGGAAGGCCTGCGCGCGAACCTGCGGGTCGCACACCAGGCGCGGGACGAGGATGCGGCGCGGGCGGCGGCAGGCTATGAGGCGGCGGGGGTCAGGGCCGAGATCGCGCCGTTCTTCGCCGACATTCCGCGGCGGCTGTCCGAGGCGCAGCTGGTCATCAGCCGGTCGGGCGCGTCCTCGGTGGCCGATATCAGCGTGATCGGGCGCCCGGCGATCCTGATCCCCTATGCGGCTGCGACGGGGGACCACCAGACGGCGAACGCCAAGGGGCTGGCTGACGCAGGGGCAGCGGTGGTGATCCCGGAGAAGGCGCTTGACGCGGCCGCGCTTGCAGGCCACATCACCGCGACCCTGGAAGACCCTGTGAAGGCCGAGGCCATGGCGCGTGCCGCCCTGGGCGAAGGCAAGCCCGACGCCACCGCGCGTCTTGTGGCGCTGGTCGAAGACTTAGGCGGAGAGACGCAATGAACGCAGCGACGAAGCTTCCGCTGGAGCTGGGACCGATCCACTTCGTGGGTATCGGCGGGATCGGCATGTCAGGGATCGCCGAGGTGCTGATGACGCTCGGCTATGCCGTGCAGGGGTCGGACGCGAAGGCTTCGAAGATCACCGACCGACTGGTCAAGCTGGGCGCCACCTTCTTCGAGGGGCAGAAGGCCGAGAATATCGGCGAGGGCGTGTCGGTCGTGGTGATCTCGTCCGCGATCAAGAAGGGCAACCCCGAACTGGAAGAGGCGCGGCGGCGCAAGCTGCCGGTCGTGCGGCGGGCCGAGATGCTGGCCGAACTGATGCGGCTGCGGTTCGCGATTGCCGGGACGCATGGCAAGACGACCACGACGACGATGGTGGCGACGCTTCTGGACAAGGGCGGGTTCGATCCGACGGTGATCAATGGCGGCGTGATCCACGCCTATGGCTCGAATGCGCGGGCCGGGGCAGGGGAGTGGATGGTGGTCGAGGCCGACGAGAGCGACGGCTCGTTCAACCGGCTGCCCGCGACGATTGCGATCGTCACGAACATCGACCCCGAGCATATGGAGCACTGGCACACCTTCGACGCGCTGCGGAAGGGGTTCCTGGATTTCGTCTCGAACGTGCCGTTCTACGGGCTGGCGGTCTGCTGCACCGACCATCCCGAGGTGCAGGCGCTGGTGGGCCGCGTCACCGACCGCCGGGTGGTGACCTTCGGCTTCAACGCGCAGGCCGATGTGCGCGCGTTGAACCTTCGCTACGAAAATGGCGTGGCGCATTTCGACATCGCCCTGCAGGCCGAGGGCGGGATGATCGAGGACTGTACCCTGCCGATGCCGGGCGATCACAACGTCTCGAACGCTCTGGCCGCCGTGGCCGTGGCGCGGCACCTGGGGATGAAGCGCGATGAAATCCGCGAGGCTCTTGCAGGGTTTGCCGGCGTGAACCGCCGCTTCACCAAGGTGGCCGAGGTGAACGGCGTCACGATCATCGACGATTATGGTCACCACCCGGTCGAGATCGCGGCCGTCCTGAAGGCCGCGCGGCAAGCCACCAAGGGCCGGATCATCGCCGTCCACCAGCCGCACCGCTATACGCGGCTGTCGGGCCTTTTCGAGGAATTCTGCACTTGTTTCAATGAGGCTGACGTGGTGGCCATCGCCGAGGTCTATGCCGCGGGCGAAGAGCCGATCCCGGGGGCAAGCCGCGACGATCTGGTGGCGGGGCTCATCGCCCATGGCCATCGCCACGCCCGCGCGCTGCAGGACGAAAGCGAGCTGGCGCGGCTGGTCAAGGAACAGGCTCGGCCCGGGGATATGGTTGTCTGCCTTGGCGCGGGCACCATCAGCGCCTGGGCAAATGCGCTGCCAGGCAGGCTTGTGGGGCAGGCGGCATGACTGCCACGATCTTTCTGCGAAACATCGGCGGGGTGCCCGCCGCATGACGGCGCCCCTGATTCTGGGGTGCCTCTGGGTACTGGCCGCGGCCGTGACCGCGATGCTGCCGATGCGGCGGCAGATGGTGCCGGGCATCGCGCTGCTTCTGGCGGCGCCGGTCCTGCTGGTCTGGATCGGCCTGGTTCATGGCTGGTTCTGGCTTGCCATCGGGCTTTTCGCCTTCCTGTCGATGTTCCGCAATCCGCTGCTGTACTTCGCACGCCGCGCGCTGGGCCGACCCGCCCCCCTGCCGAAGGAGTTGGAGCGGTGATGGTCCCGCTTGCCCTTTGCATGGTCTGGCTCATTGCGGCGAATGTCATCGCGATGTTCCCGTCGCGCGATTACCACTGGCGCGCGGCCTATGTGCTGATCGCGCTGGGCGTGCCGCTGCTGGGCTGGGTCACATGGGAACTGGGGCCGGTCGTGGGCCTGGTGCTGCTGGCGGCCGGGGCCTCGATCCTGCGGTGGCCGGTGGTCTATCTCTGGCGCTGGCTGCGGCGGCAGACCGGTTGATGGCGCTTGCCAGTCCAGGATGATCCTTCCGCCTGATGCCACCGCAGAGCCCGCCGATCCTGCCTTGTATCGCCTGTCCGGTCATCCTCGGCTCGGGCCGGGCCTTGCGGTTGCGGGGCTGGTGCTGATAGCCGCCCCGCCCTGGCGCTGATCCGCGCCGCCGTCGCGGCCCGTCTCCGCCGGCGCGTCGCCAGCGAGGCCGAGCCGCCAAACCTCTTGCGCCTTTGGGCAAAGCGCCGCAGAAGGCGCGCATGATGACGCTTCCCACTCCACGCGGCACGCTGACCGCGAACCGGCCCCTGGCCGATCTGACCTGGCTGCGGGTCGGCGGCCCGGCCGACTGGCTGTTCCTGCCGGCCGATGAGGCCGATCTGGCCGCGTTCCTGGCCGCCCTCCCGTCCGAAGTTGCGGTCTTTCCCATGGGGGTCGGGTCGAACCTCATCGTCCGCGACGGGGGCATCCGGGCCGTCGTGATCCGGCTGGGGCGCGGGTTCAACGGGATAGACATCGACGGCGACCGGGTGACCGCCGGGGCGGCGGCGCTGGACGCCCATGTCGCCCGGCGCGCGGCCGAGGCAGGGTTGGACCTGACCTTCCTGCGCACCATCCCCGGCTCTATCGGCGGGGCAGTGCGGATGAACGCGGGCTGCTACGGTTCTTACGTCGCCGATGTGCTGGAGGAAGTGCGGATCGTCACCCGCGCGGGTCGGACCGAGACGCTTCCCGCCTCGGCGCTGTCCCTTGCCTACCGCCAGAGCAACCTGCCCGAGGGCGCAGTAATCGTCTCGGCGACCTTCCGAGCGGCGAAGGGCGAGCCGGCCGCGCTGGAGGCGCGGATGGCCGAACAGATCGCCAAGCGCGATGCAAGCCAGCCCACCAAGGACCGCAGCGCCGGGTCCACCTTCCGCAATCCGGCCGGCTACAGCTCGACTGGTCGCGCCGACGACACGCATGAGCTGAAGGCCTGGAAGGTGATCGACGACGCCGGGATGCGCGGTGCGCGGCTGGGCGGGGCGCAGATGTCCGAGATGCATTCCAATTTCCTGATCAACGCCGGGGGAGCAACAGCCGCCGATCTGGAAAATCTGGGCGAGGACGTGCGAAAAAAGGTTTTCCAATCAAGCGGCATCACGCTAGAGTGGGAAATCATGCGGGTCGGAGAACATCCGCAGGAATAATGAAATCACGGGGCATATAAGCCCCGGATGAGGCAGAACATGGCGGGCGCATCGAGCAGGATGGCCCCCAGAGTGACAGTGTTGATGGGTGGGCTTTCCGCTGAGCGGGAGGTTTCGCTTGTCTCTGGGCGCGAATGCGCGCGGGCGCTCCGGGAGGCCGGGTATGAGGTGGTCGAGGTCGATTGCGGCCCCGATCTGCCTGCGCGCCTGGCCGAGCTGCAGCCGGATGTCTGTTTCAACGCGCTCCACGGCCGCTGGGGCGAGGATGGCTGTGTCCAGGGCATCCTGGAATGGCTGCAGATCCCCTATACCCACTCGGGCGTGCTGGCCTCGGCGCTGGCGATGGACAAGATCAAGACCAAGGAGGTCTATGTCGCCGCCGGTCTGCCGGTTGTCCAAAGCGTTCTGGCCACGCGCGAAGCGGTCGAAGCGGGCCATGTCCTGCCTGCGCCCTATGTGGTGAAACCCTATAACGAGGGCTCCTCGGTCGGGGTCTATATCGTCCGCGAGGGATCGAATGTGCCGCGCCTGGCGGCCTCGATGCCGGCGGTGGTCATGGTCGAGACCTTCGCCCCCGGACGCGAGCTGACGACGACCGTGATGGGCGACCGGGCGCTGGGGGTGACGGATATCCTCACGGACGGCTGGTACGACTACGACGCCAAGTACAAGCCCGGCGGCAGCCGCCACGAATGTCCCGCGAAGATCCCGGCCGAGATCGAGGCCGCCTGTCTGGACTATGCCCTGCGCGCGCACCGGGCGCTGGGGTGCCGGGGTGTCAGTCGTACCGACTTCCGCTGGGACGAAAGCAAAGGGCTTCAGGGCCTGATCCTGCTGGAGACCAATACCCAGCCCGGCATGACGCCCACCTCGCTGGCCCCCGAACAGGCGGCCATGCAGGGGATTTCCTTTGCCGAATTCTGCGCCTGGATGGTGAGGGACGCGTCATGCAACCGCTGACCGCCCTGCGCGCCCAGCCCCGCCGCACCGCCACCCGTCGCGATCCGGCGCCGTCGAAATGGGCGTACCGGCTGCAGCGCTGGATGCTGACGCCTTCGGTGCGGCTGTTCCTGCGGACGGGCCTGCCGACGATCCTTCTGGTCGGCGGGGCGGCGATCTGGTTCAGCCAGGAGCCGAACCGGCAGGCACTGGTCGCCCAGCTGACCCATTTGCGCGAAGAGTTCGAAGCGCGGCCCGAATTCCGCGTCAGCCTGGCCCGGGTCGAAGGCGCTTCGCCTGAATTGGCCGAGGCGGTGCGCGCCCGGCTTGCGCTGCCTCTGCCGATGTCGTCCTTCGACATCGACCTGGACGCCGCGCGGGAACGGATCGAGGCCCTGGACGCCGTCCTGCGCGCGGACCTGCGCGTGCGCTCGGGCGGGGTGCTGCAGGTGACGATCACCGAACGCGAGCCGGTGGCGGTCTGGCGCAACGAGGCCGGACTGACGCTGCTTGACAACGAGGGGCACCGCGTCGCGGGCCTGTTGTCGCGCGCCGACCGCCCGGACCTGCCCCTGGTCGCGGGCGAGGGCGCCGATCGCGCCATGCCCGAGGCTCTGGCCCTGTTCGACGCGGCCGGCCCGCTGCTGCCGCGCATCCGGGGTCTGGTGCGCATCGGGGAACGGCGCTGGGATGTGGTCCTTGACCGCGACCAGCGCGTGCTTCTGCCCGAAACCAACCCCGTGCAGGCGCTGGAACGCCTGCTCGCGCTGGACCATGCCCAGGACATCATGAACCGCGATGTGCTGACCGTCGACCTGCGGTCCGACCACCGCCCCACCCTTCGCCTGACCCCCAACGCCCTTGCCGAGCTCCGCCGCGCGCAAGGCATCGAAACCGTGGAGAACGAACTGTGACCGATCTCTATACTTCCCAGCGCGCCATGCGGAACATGCGTCGGGCTGCCATGCAGCGCGGCGTGATCGCCATCCTTGACGTGGGCACCTCGAAGATCGCCTGTCTGATCCTGCGCTTCGATGGCCCGGACAGGCTGCGCGAACAGGACGGCGTCGGGCCAATGGCCGGCCAAAGCCAGTTCAGGGTGATCGGGGCCGCCACCACCCGCAGCCGGGGCGTCCGCTTCGGCGAGATCTCGGTGATGAACGAGACGGAACGCGCGATCCGCACAGCGGTGCAGGCCGCGCAGAAGATGGCGAACGTGCGGGTCGACCATGTCATCGCCTGCTTCTCGGGCGCCGCGCCGCGCAGCTACGGCCTTGCGGGCGAGCTGGAACTGCAGGACAGCGTCGTCACCGAACAGGATGTCAGCCGGGTGCTGGCGTCGTGCGATGTGCCGGACCTGGGCCAGGGGCGCGAGGTGCTGCACGCCCAGCCGGTGAACTTCGCGCTGGATCATCGCAGTGGCCTGGGCGACCCGCGGGGCCAGATCGGCCACCGCCTTGCCGTGGACATGCACCTTCTCTCTGTCGACGGCGACGTCGTCCAGAACCTGCTCTACTGCATCAAGCGCTGCGATCTGGAACTGGCCGGGATTGCGTCCTCGGCCTATGTCTCGGGCATCTCCAGCCTGGTCGAGGACGAACAGGAACTCGGCGCGGCCTGCATCGACATGGGCGGCGGGGCGACGGGGCTGTCGATCTTCATCAAGAAGCACATGATCTATGCCGACAGCGTGCGGATGGGCGGCGACCATGTGACCAGCGATATCTCCAAGGGTCTCCAGATCCCGATGGCGGTGGCCGAGCGGATCAAGACCCGCCATGGCGGGCTTTACGCCACCGGGATGGACGACCGCGAGATGATCGACATCGGCGGCGACAGCGGAGACTGGGAGAAGGACCGCCGCCAGATCAGCCGGACCGAGCTGATCGGCATCATGCGCCCCCGCGTCGAGGAGATCCTGGAAGAAGTCCGCGCCACGCTGGACGCGGCGGGCTTCGACAGCCTGCCCAGCCAGCAGATCGTGCTGACCGGCGGCGGCAGCCAGATCCCGGGCCTTGACGGTCTGGCCACCCGGATCCTCGGCCAGCGCGTCCGCCTTGGCCGCCCGCTTCGGGTCCAGGGTCTGCCGCAGGCGGCGACGGGGGCGGCTTTCGCCTCGGCGGTCGGCCTCTGCCTCTTCGCCGCGCACCCGCAGGACGAATGGTGGGACTTCGAAATTCCCGCCGAACGTTACCCGGCACGCTCGCTGCGGCGGGCCGTCAAATGGTTCAAGGACAACTGGTGACCACCACATCCGGCTATTCAAGCGAAATACCGCTGAAATCAGGGGCTAACCCCCCAGATTTTGCGCGCCACGCAGAGTTTTTGCGTGACGTCTTTCCTCGTTGTGGATAGAATCGGGGATAAATCGGCCCATTCCGCACGCTCTGCGTGTGTGGGGTTCGGAAAAGAAACAGGCGGCGGACAAGAAACGGACGGGCAAACCCATGGCACTCAATCTGACGATGACTTCCGAGCGTGAAGAGCTGAAGCCGCGCATCACCGTCTTCGGTGTGGGCGGTGCGGGCGGCAACGCGGTGAACAACATGATCGACAAGATGCTGGAAGGCGTCGAGTTCGTCGTGGCCAACACCGATGCCCAGGCGCTGCAGCAAAGCCGGGCCGAGGCGCGGATCCAGATGGGTGTCAAGGCGACCGAAGGGCTTGGCGCGGGCGCGCGGCCCTCGGTCGGCGCGGCAGCGGCCGAGGAAACGATCGAAGAGATCGTCGATCACCTGGCGGGCGCGCACATGTGCTTCATCACCGCCGGCATGGGCGGCGGCACCGGCACCGGCGCTGCCCCGATCATCGCCCAGGCCGCGCGCGAGCTGGGCGTGCTGACCGTGGGCGTCGTGACCAAGCCCTTCCAGTTCGAGGGCAACAAGCGGATGCGGCAGGCCGAGGAAGGGATCGAGGCCCTGCAGAAGGTCGTCGATACGCTCATCATCATCCCGAACCAGAACCTCTTCCGGCTCGCGAACGAACGCACCACCTTCACCGAGGCCTTCGCGATGGCCGACGACGTGCTGTATCAGGGCGTCAAGGGCGTGACCGACCTGATGGTGCGGCCGGGCCTGATCAACCTCGACTTCGCCGACGTTCGCGCCGTGATGGACGAGATGGGCAAGGCGATGATGGGCACGGGCGAGGCTTCGGGCGACGACCGCGCGATCCAGGCGGCCGAGAAGGCGATTGCCAACCCGCTTCTGGACGAAATCAGCCTGCATGGCGCCAAGGGTGTGCTGATCAACATCACCGGCGGCCACGACCTGACCCTGTTCGAACTGGATGAGGCCGCGAACATCATCCGCGAGAAGGTGGACCCCGACGCGAACATCATCGTCGGTTCCACTCTGGACACCGAGATGGAGGGACGCATCCGCGTCTCCGTGGTGGCGACCGGCATCGATGCCTCGGCCGCGAACAAGGCTGAAACCCCGGTTGCCCGCCGTTCGATGGCCGCGCCGCTGACCTTGTCGCCCGCCGCGCAGCCCGAGGCTCCGCGTGCTGCGGCGCCCGCCCCGGCGCCTGTGGTAGCCCCGGCCCCTGTGGCGGTGTCTGTCGCCGAGGAGCCGGAATTCGACGACCTGGAAGCCGAGCCGACCTTCGACCCGGTGGCCTCGCGCGCCGGAATGGACCATGAGCCGGTGGCCGATGACCTGCCGCCTCCGGCCTATCGCCCGGCCCCGGCGCAACAGCCCACGATGATCCGGTCGACCCCCGCCGCGATCGAGGCTGATCCCTCGGCCTTCGTCGCGCCGCGTCCGCGCGCTGCTGGCCAGCCCTCGCCCGAGGCCCTGGCGCGCCTGCAGGCCGCCGTCAGCCGCCCGGCGGCGGCAGCGCCCGCCCAGCAGAAGTATGCCCGCCCGACGCCGGTCGCGGCAGCCCCGGCTCCGGCCCCGGCCCCCGCGCCGCAGGCTGGCGCCAAGCCGCGCTTCGGGATCGGCTCGCTGATCAACCGCATGGCCGGTCATCTGGAGACGCCCGGCGCCACCGCCCCGGCCGCGCGGACGCAGCCGCCGGTGACCGCCTATGACGATGACCAGGACATGGGCAGCGACCAGGACCGGATCGAGATTCCCGCCTTCCTGCGCCGCCAGGCCAACTGAACTGCGCCGTCAGTTTCTATCAAAAAAGGCCCGGAGGTCCGGGCCTTTTTCTTTTGTAAACAATGCCTTGTCTTATGTTTCATCCCTGACACAAACCGTCACAAAGAGTGAGTTGTGGTCGCCCGTCCGAGAGACTAGCTAAAATGCACCGAAAGGCTGGCTCAGACCGGCCGGAAGAAAAGGTTGGCGTCGTGCAGAATACCCTGGCTACTCCTGCGACCTTCACCGGGCTTGGCTTGCATACGGGCCAGCCGGTGCGCATGACCGTGCGCCCGGCGCCGGCCGATCATGGCATCTGGTTCCGCCGCACCGATCTGCACGGCCGCCCGCTGATCCCGGCACGCTGGGATGCCGTCACGCCCTCGCGCCTGTGTACCCTGGTTGAAGATGGGGCGGCTTCGGTCTCGACCATCGAACATGTGATGGCGGCGCTGGCGGGTTCGGCGGTGCATAACGCCCTGATCGACATTGATGGCCCTGAGGTTCCGATCCTGGATGGCTCCGCCGCGCCCTTCGTGGCGGGATTCCTGAAAGCGGGGATCGAGGAGCAGGACGCTCCGGTCCGCGCGATCCGTGTGCTCAAGCCGGTCGAGGTCCGCGAGGGCGCGGCCGTCGCGCGGCTGGAACCGGCCGACATGTTGGAAATTGATTTCCGCATCGACTTTGCCGAGGCCGCGATCGGCGCGCAGTCGCGCCGTTTGAACATGGCCAATGGCGCCTTTGTGCGCGAACTGTCGGACAGCCGCACCTTCTGCCGTCAGTCCGATGTTGACGCGATGCGGGCCAATGGCCTTGCCCTGGGCGGAACGCTTGAAAATGCGGTGGTTTTCGACGGCGACCGGGTGCTCTCGCCTGGCGGCCTGCGTCATGCGGACGAACCCGTGCGCCACAAGATGCTGGACGCCGTGGGCGACCTTGCCCTGGCTGGGGGGCCGATCCTTGGCCGCTACACCGGCGAACGCGCGGGCCATGCGCTGACCAACCGCCTTCTGCGCGCGCTTTTTGCTGACCCGACGGCCTGGCGCATGGTCGATTGCGGGCCACAAACCCTGGGCAAGCTGCCGGGCGTCGGCGTCCATGCCGGCGACCTGCCGGCCTGCGCCTGACCATTTCCGCGGCACGGAAAAGTCACGAAAGGCGTTTTGCGCCCCGGATTTTTCTGTGCTAGGACAAGTCAAATCGTCCGGGCGGCAGGCCCGATGCGGCAAGCCGGACAGGGGCAAGACTTTGGATAGGCGGAAGATGTCAGGCAGCAGGCCCGGCGCAGGGTTTCTTACAATCGCGCTGATTGCAGGGGTGCTCGCGGGCTGTTCCCGTGGCCCGCAGGAGCGCGCGCTCGACAGCTATTCGGCCGAAGAGATCTTCAAGCGCGGCGAGCTTGAGCTTGAAACCAACCGCAAGCCCAAGGACGCGCTGGTCTACTTCCAGGAAGTGGAACGGCTGTATCCCTATACCGAATTCGCCAAGCGCGCGCTGATCATGCAGGCCTACACCCACCACAAGGCCAAGCAATACCCCGAGGCGCGGGATGCCGCACAGCGCTTCCTCGACTTCTACCCGGGGGATGAGGATGCGCCCTATGCGCTCTACCTCATGGCGCTCAGCTACTACGACCAGATCGACGACGTCGGCCGCGACCAGGGGATCACGTTCCAGGCGCTGCAAGGCATGCGCGACGTGATCGAGACCTATCCCGACAGCGAATATGCCCGCTCGGCGATCCTGAAATTCGACCTGGCCTTCGACCAGCTTGCCGCGAAAGAGATGGAGGTCGGCCGCTACTACCTCAAGCGCCGCCACTATACCGCCGCGATCAACCGCTTCCGCGTCGTGGTGCAGGACTTCCAGACCACAACCCACACGGCGGAGGCGCTGCACCGGCTGGTGGAAAGCTATGTCGCCCTGGGCCTGAACGACGAAGCGCAGACGGCCGCGGCGATTCTGGGCTACAACTACCAATCCTCGCCCTTCTACGACGACAGCTTCCGCCTGCTGAAAGGCAAGGGCCTGTCACCCGAAGCCAAGGGCGAAAGCTGGCTGCGCACGATCTACCGCCAGATGGTGCGGGGCGAGTGGTTGTAGGGTGCGTGCTTGCACGCAGCCTGCGGGGGTAAGCCATGCTCCGTAGCCTCGATATCCGCGACGTGCTGATCATCGACCGGCTCAGCCTCGAGCTTGAGCCGGGCCTGAACGTCCTCACCGGCGAGACGGGGGCGGGGAAGTCCATCCTGCTGGATGCTTTGGGCTTCGTCCTGGGCTGGCGCGGGCGGGCGGAACTTGTGCGCTCGGGTGCGGCGCAGGGCGAAGTGACGGCGGTCTTCGATCTGCCCACGGCCCATGCCGCGCGATCCGTGCTGGAAGAGGCCGGAATCGAGGCCGAGGACGAGCTGATCCTGCGTCGCATCAACACGGCTGACGGACGCAAGACGGCCTATGTCAACGACCGCCGCGTCTCGGGTGAGGTTCTGCGGGCGCTTTCGGATGAATTGGTGGAACTGCATGGCCAGCATGACGACCGCGGCCTGTTGAACCCGCGCGGCCATCGGGCCTTGCTCGATGCCTATGCCGGCCTGGACCTTGGCCCCCTGCGCGCCGCCTGGGCCTCGCAGCGCGAGGCGCGGGCGGCCCTTGCCCAGGCGGAAGCAGCCCTGGCCCGCGCCGCGGCCGAAGAGGAATTCCTGCGCCATGCGGTCGCCGAACTCGACAAGCTGAACCCCCAGCCGGGAGAGGACGAGGCGCTGGATTCGCGGCGGCGGCTGATGCAGGGCGCGGCGCGCATCCGCGAGGATGTGGCGAAGGCGCTGATGGCGCTCTCGGACGAGGGGGCCGAGGGCCGGATGCGCGATGCCCTCCGCTGGCTGGATGGCGCGGCCGAAAAGGCCGAAGGTCGGCTTGACGCGCCGATGGAGGCGCTGAACCGCGCGCTGATCGAACTCGGCGAGGCGCAGTCCGGGGTGGAACAGGCGCTGGAAGCCCTCGACTTCGACCCCGGTGAGCTGGAGCGGATCGAGGAGCGGCTCTTTGCGATCCGGGCGCTGGCGCGGAAGCATGGCGTGCTGGCCGACGATCTGGGTGGCTTTGCCGACGGCCTGCGGGCGCGGCTCGCGGCGATCGACGGCGGGGCGGCGGGGATTGCCAGGCTGGGCAAGGCCGTGGTCGAGGCCGAAACCGCCTTTGCGTCCGAGGCGGGACGGGTGACCAAGGCCCGTATCGCGGCAGCAAAGCGACTGGACGCGGCCATGGCGGCCGAGCTTGCGCCGTTGAAGATGGAAAGGGCCGTTTTCGCAACCGAGATCACTGCAGGGGAACCGGGGCCCGAGGGCGTGGATGCAGTGACCTTCACCGTCGCCACCAACCCCGGCGCGCCCTCGGGGCCCTTGAACCGGATCGCCTCGGGCGGGGAACTCAGCCGGTTCCTGCTGGCGCTGAAGGTCTGCCTGACCGGCGGAAATCCCGGCCTGACGCTGATCTTCGACGAGATCGACCGCGGCGTCGGCGGGGCCACGGCGGATGCGGTGGGGCGGCGGCTTAAGGCTCTGGCGCAGGGCGCGCAGGTGCTGGTGGTGACGCACTCGCCCCAGGTCGCGGCCTTCGGCGCGCGGCATTGGCGGGTCGAGAAGCGGGTGGCGAAGGGACAGACGCTCTCCACCGTCACCGGCCTTGGCGAAGATGAGCGTGTGGAAGAGATCGCCCGGATGCTGGCCGGCGATACAGTGACCGAGGCCGCGCGGGCGGCGGCACGCGCCTTGCTGGCTGGCTGAACCGACCGCCCAGAATTGCGGCGGTTCCGGGATGACCCATGCGTCTACTGCATGACGGCACTTCCCCCATGGTTCTGCAATTCTGCGGCGCAGCATCCTATGTTCGGGGCAAGACGAAAGGACCCCGACATGCTGAACCTGTTCAAATCGCTGATCTCCGGCAAAGCCTTCCCCAAGATCGCCGAGCTTGAGCGCGCCTATCTGGACGCCTCGGTCTCGCGCTATGATCTGGAGCGCCGCCAGCGCGAGGTCGACAACGGCCTCTTCCGCCGCTCGAGCTTTGATCTCTGATCAACCCTGACCGGGGACCACTTTCCCCGGGTTCATCAGGCCCAGCGGGTCGAGCGCCGCCTTGAGCGCGCCCATGACCTGCCAGCCCGCGCCATGCTCGGCCTCCATCAGGCCGAGCTTGCCGAAGCCCACCCCATGCTCTCCGGTGATCGTGCCGCCCATTCGGAGGGAGCGTTCCGCCATCCTGCGCGCCAGTGCCTTGGCCGTTATGGCATCCTCTGGCTTTGACGGATCAACCATCAGGATCGCGTGGAAATTCCCGTCGCCGACATGCCCCAGTATCGGCCCCGGAATCCCCGACGCGGCGATATCCGCCCGCGTCTCCTCGACCGCCTGCGCGAGGGCCGAGATCGGCACGCAGACATCCGTCACCACCGCCTTCGCCCCCGGGCGTGAGGCCAGGATCGCCCGATAGGCCGCGTGTCGCGCGGCCCAGAGGCGCGTCCGGTCCTCCTGCCGATCGGCCCAGTCCAGGCCCTTGGCCCCGAACTCTCCGGCCAGGTCGCGGAAGCGGCGGACATCCTCGGCCAGCCCTTCCGGGTGGCCGTGGAACTCGACCAGAAGCTGCGGGGCAGGTGGGAGGGTGAGGCCGGAACAGGCGTTGCAGGCGGCGACCGTCTCCACGTCCAGAAACTCGATCCGCGCGGGGGACAGGCCCATCTGCATCGTCGCGATCACGCAATCGACTGCCGCCACTACCGAGGGAAAGGCCGCCACCGCGGTCATCACCGCCTCGGGCTGGCCATGCAGCCGCAAGGTCAGTTCGGTGATCAGGCCCAGCGTCCCCTCGGACCCCACGAACAGCGCCGTCAGGTCATACCCCGCTGCCGTCTTCGGCGCGGCCGAGCCGGTTCGGATCACCCGGCCGCCCGTCAACACAACCTCCAGCCCCCGGACATTGTCGCGCATCGTGCCATAGCGCACCGCCGTCGTGCCGCTGGCCCGCGTCGCCGCCATCCCGCCGATCGAGGCATTGGCCCCGGGATCCACCGGGAACATCAGCCCCGTGGTCCGTAGCTCGCGGTTCAACGCCTCGCGTGTGATGCCGGGCTGCACCCGGACCAGCCGGTCCTCGGCCCGCACCTCCAGCACCGCCGCCATCTCGCGGAAATCCACGACCACCCCGCCCGCCAGCGCCAGCGCGTGCCCCTCCAGCGAGGTCCCGGCGCCCCAGCCGATGAGCGGCACCAGATGTTCGGCCGACCAGGCGGCCAGGGCTGCGACCTCATCGGTCGTGCGCGGAAAGACCACGGCATCGGGAAGGCCGCCCGAGACGAGGCTTTCGCTCTGCCCGTGTTCGGCCAGCACGGCCGCCGCGACCGAGACACGGTCGCCAAAGATCGCCCGCAGGCGGGAAAGGCTGGTGTCGTCCATCGTTCAAGCCTAGCGGCTTTCCGACCCGGCACAAGCTCTGGCCCTTCACCGCGTTTTCGGCTATCAGGCGCACATTCCCA
>JBKHWC010000014.1:0-52301 GCA_046569765.1 Alphaproteobacteria bacterium
TTCCGCTTCCCCTTCGTGATCGGCGCGGCCAATCCTTCGGCGCTGGTGATCTCGGCCGTGCTGGGCCTGGCGGTCGCGGTGCTGGGGGGCGGGCGCGCGGTCTGGCAATCGGTCCGCCTGCCTGCGGCCGAGGCGATGCGGCCCCCGGCCCCGGCGCTCTTCTCGCGCGGGTGGCTGGACCGGGCGCTGGAGGCCATGCACCTGCGCCAGACAGCGGTGATGATCGCCCGGTCGATCCTGCGCTGGCCTGGGCGGGCGGCGATCACGCTGTTTGGTGTCTCGGCCTCGGTCGCGGTGCTGGTGATGAGCTATTTCATGTTCGACAGCGCGGCGCTTCTGGGCGACAGCATCTTCGGAGCGGCGAACCGGCAGGACCTGACGCTGGGTCTGGTCGAGGCCGAGGGTGAGGCCGTCCTCCTCGATGCCCGCGCCCTGCCGGGGGTGCTGAAGGTCGAACCTGGCTATGCCATCCCGGCCCGGCTGGTGAACGGCACCGCCGAACGCCTGGGCGCCGTGCAGGCGCATTGGGAGGGCGCGACGCTTGCCCGTCTTGTCGATGACCGGGGCGAAGAGGTGGCGCTGCCGCCGCATGGCCTTGTGCTGCCCGAGAAGCTGGCCCAGGTGCTGAAGGTCGGCCCCGGATCCTGGCTGGAGGTCGAGCTTCTGGCACCCCCGCGCGAAACGCTGCGCCTGCCGGTCACGTCGGTCTTTGCGCAAGGCCTGGGGCAAGAGGCGCATATTGCGGCCCCCGCGCTTTTCGCGGCCCTGCGCAGCGCGCCACAGGTCAGCCACCTGCATCTGGCGCTGGACGAGGCCGCCCGCGATGCGCTGGACGCGCGGCTGGCTACCCTGCCCGCAGTCTCTGGCCTGATCGACTGGGCCGAGGTGAAGCGCCAGTTCGACACGCTGCTGGAAGAAAACCTTCTGACCATGGTGACGATCTACACCGCCATCGGCATGATGATCGCCGTGGGGGTGATCTACAATGCCGCGCAGATCCTTTTGTCCGAACGCAGCTACGAACTCGCCACCCTGCGCGTCCTGGGCTTCTCCCGGCGCGAGGTGGCCTTTGTCCTGGTGGGCGAGATGATGCTGCTGACCCTGGTCGCGATCCCCGTCGGCTGGGCGGCGGGAACCTGGCTGGCGCAAGGCATGGTCAGCGCGGTTTCGAGCGACATCATCCAGCTTCCCTTCGCCATCAGCCGCCGCACCTATGCCTATGCCGGGATCGCGGCGGCGGTGGCGGCCTTCGGCTCGGTCACGCTGGTCCGGCGGCGGCTGGACCGGATCGACCTGGTGTCGGCGCTGAAATCCCGAGAATGACGGAGCCTGAACGATGAACCTGCGGCAAGGACTGGTCTGGGGCTTGGGGGCGCTGGCGTTGGCAGGGGCAGTGGTCTGGGCGTTGTGGCCAGAGCCTCTGGTGGTCGACCTGGGCGAGGTGACGACTGGCCCGATGCGCGGCACCGTCCTGGCCGAGGGCGTAACGCGGGTGCGCGACCCCTTCTCGGTGGCGGCGCCCATCGCGGGTACCCTGCAACGCAGCCCCGTCGAGGTCGGCGACCCGGTCCTGCGCGCTAAAACCGTACTGGCCGTGATCCAGCCCGCCGCCCCGGTCCTGATGGACGCCCGCAGCCGCGCCCAGGCCGAGGCCGCCGTGACCGAGGCCCGCGCCGCGCTTTCCCTCGCCGAAACCGGCGTCACAGCGGCCGAGGCCGCGCTTGCCCTGGCCGAAAGCCAGCTCGCGCGCGGCCGGTCGCTGGCGCAAAGCGGAATCATCCCGCCCCGGACGCTGGAGGACCTTGAGACCGCCCAGATCACCGCAACCCAGCGCCTGGCGGCCGCACGGTCCGAGGTCGACCTCGCCCGTGCCTCGCTGGTCCGGGCCGAGGCGCAATTGATCGGGCCATCCGCTGATGGCGAGACCGCCCCCAGCGAATGTTGCCTGCGGCTGACCGCGCCACATGACGGGGTGGTCCTGACTCTAGCCGACCCGTCGGAACGCCCCGTGCAGGCGGGCGAGCCCCTGATGACGCTGGGCGATCTGGCCGAGCTGGAGATCGTGGTGGACCTTCTCTCTTCGGACGCTGTGCAGGTCGCGCCCGGCATGGCGGCCGAGGTCGACCGCTGGGGCGGGCCGGGTGCGCTGCAAGCCGTGGTCCGCCGTGTCGCGCCCTCGGCTGTGACCAAGATCAGCGCGCTGGGGATCGAGGAGCAACGCGTCCGCGTCCATCTGGACCTGACCGACCCGCCCGAGTCCCGCCCCGGCCTGGGCGACGGCTTCCGGGTCTTTGCCCGCCTGCTTCTCTGGCAGGAAGAGGCCGTTCTGCAACTGCCGCAATCCGCGCTGTTCCGGCATGGAGAAGGCTGGGCCGTCTTTCGCGTGACCGGGGACAGGGCCGAGCTGGTGCCGGTTCAGATCGGCCGCCAGGTCGAGGACAGCGCCGAACTCCTCTCGGGCCTGGCCGAGGGCGATCGGCTGGTGATCTTCCCCTCCTCCGCCCTGCAAGATGGGACGGCCGTCGCCCCCCGCGCCCCCTGAGCCGAGGTCGCGGCGTGCCCGAATTCGGGCAGAACCAGGAAAGGGTGCCGAAGCCTTGCGCAGTTGATCGGTTCTCTGGCCTATGCCGCAAGCCAGCTTGTATCGAATCGGCAGGGCGTTTTTACTCGCTGGTAAAAATATGACACATAACCACTGACAGGGATGAGCGACATGATGAACGGACGTTTCACGGTCTCGCGGCGCGGGCTGCTTCTGGGCGGGGCGGCGGCTTCGGTCGCGGCGAACCTGCCGCTGGCCGCCTGGGCGCAAGAGCCGATCAGGATGGCGGGCATCTACACCGTGCCCGTGGAACAGCAGTGGGTCAGCCGCATCCATATCGCGGCCGAGGCGCTGAAGGCCGCCGGCACGGTGGATTACACCTATACCGAGAACGTGGCCAACACCGACTATCCCCGCGTGATGCGCGAATATTGCGAGGCGGGCGTGAAGCTGATCGTGGGCGAGGTCTTCGGGGCCGAGGCCGAGGCGCGCGAGGTCTGCGCGGAATACCCGGACGTGGCCTTCCTCCTGGGCTCCAGCTTCCCGCCGGATGCGGCGGCGAACCCGAACCTTGGCGTCTTCGATAACTATATCCAGGATGCGGCCTACCTGTCGGGCATCGTCGCGGGCGGCATGACGGCGGGCAATATCGGCATGGTCGGCGGCTTCCCGATCCCCGAGGTGAACCGGCTGATGAACGCCTTCATGGCGGGTGTGCGCGAGGTGAAGCCGGACGCCAAGTTCCAGGTCAGCTTCATCGGCTCCTGGTTCGACCCGCCGAAGGCCAAGGAGACCGCCTTCGCGATGATCGATGGCGGGGCGGACCTGATGTATGCCGAACGCTTCGGCGTCAGCGACGCAGCCAAGGAACGCGGCGTGCTGGCGATCGGCAACGTGATCGACACGCAAGCGGATTACCCCGAGACCGTCGTCACCTCGGCGCTCTGGCACTTTGAACCCACTCTGAACGCGGCCGTCGCGGCGATCCAGGCGGGCAGCTTCAAGGCCGACAACTACGGCGTCTATTCCTACATGAACGTCGGCGGCTGCTCCTTGGCGCCATTGGGCACCTTCGAGGGCAAGGTCCCGGCCGAGATCATGGCCAAGGTCGCCGAGAAGGAAGCCGCGATCAAGGACGGCAGTTTCACCGTCGCCATCGACGACAGCGAGCCGAAATCGTCGTGAGCACCAGACAGGAGGCGGAGGTCGTCCTCCGCCTCGACCGCATTTCCAAACGCTTCGGCGCGCTGACGGCCAATGACGCGGTGTCCCTGACCCTGCGCAAGGGTGAGGTCGTGGCCCTTCTGGGCGAGAACGGCGCGGGCAAGACGACGCTGATGAACATCCTCTTCGGTCACTATGTGGCTGACGAGGGGTTTGTGGAGGTCTTTGGCGCACCCCTGCCCCCCGGCAACCCGCGCGCCGCGCTGGCGGCGGGGGTGGGGATGGTGCACCAGCATTTCACGCTGGCGGGCAATCTGACGGTGCTGGAGAACATCACGCTCGGCACCGAAAGCCTGTGGTCGCGCTCGCACGGCGGCGCGCGTCAGAAGGTAGAACGCCTGTCGCGCGACTTTGGCCTTTCGGTTCATCCCGACGCCAAGGTCGGCCGCCTCTCGGTCGGCGAACGCCAGCGGGTCGAGATCCTGAAGGCGCTGTACCGCGACGCGCGCATGCTGATCCTGGATGAACCGACGGCGGTGCTGACGCCCCAGGAATCCGAGGCGCTGTTCGCCACCTTGCGCAAGGCGACCGCCCTGGGGCTGTCGGTGATCTTCATCAGCCACAAGCTGCACGAGGTCATGGCGATTGCCGACCGCTGCGTCGTCCTGCGGCATGGGCGCGTGGTGGGCGAGGTCGATACCCATGCCACCGACAAGGGCGCGCTGGCCGCGCTGATGGTCGGCGGCGAGCTATCCCTGCCCCGGGCCGAGGCGCGCGCGGCGGGCGCGGTGCTGATGAAGCTCGACGGCGTCTCGACGCCCGACCGAGGTGCCGCGCCCGGGCTGAAGGCGGTGACGCTGGAGTTGCGCGCGGGGCAGATCACGGGGCTGGCGGGGGTCTCGGGCAACGGACAGGCCGCGCTGGCCGAGATCGTCGGCGGGCTGGCCCTGCCCGCTTCGGGGACCATGAACCTGAAGGGCGCGCCCGTGACGGCCTGGTCACCGGGCGAGGCGCTGGCCCGGGGCGTGGCGCGCATCCCCGAGGATCGCCATCACCAAGGCTCCATCGCCGATTTCGACCTGACCGAGAACGCCGTGCTGGAGGGCTACCGGACCCGGTTTTCGCGCCGGGGCTGGATGAACTGGCGCGCGGCACGGGCCTTCGCGGAGGGGATCATCAAGGGCTACGACGTGCGCTGCCCGGGGCCAGAGACCCGGATCAGGCTGCTCTCGGGGGGGAACATGCAAAAGCTGATCCTGGGGCGCGCGATGGCGCCGGGACCGGAAATCATTCTGGCGAACCAGCCGGTGCGGGGGCTTGACATCGGCGCGATCGCCTATGTGCAGGGCCAGCTGATCGCCGCGCGGGACCGGGGGGCGGCGGTCTTGCTGATTTCCGAAGACCTGGACGAGATCATGGGCCTGTCGGATGTCATTCATGTGATGTCTCAAGGACGCCTGTCACCGGCGTTCGCGCGCGGGACGATGACGGCGGCGGAATTGGGTCTGTGGATGGCGGGCCAGAAGTTCGGGGACGTGGATGCGGCTTGAACCGATTGCCAATCCCTCGGCGGCGCGCCGTCTGGGCCTGCCTGCGCTGGCGCTGGTCGCGACGCTGGGCGTCGCCATGGCGCTGGCCCTGATCGCCGGGGCCAATCCCTTCGCCGTGCTGGGACAGATCGCCACGGGTGCTCTGGGGTCGAAGCTCGCAATCCTCGAGACCTTGAACCGCGCCACGCCGCTGATCTTCACCGGGCTGGCGGTCGCCGTCGCCTTCCGGGCGAAGCTGTGGAACATCGGGGCCGAGGCGCAGCTTTACGCCGGGGCGATCATGGCCGTCCTGCTGGGATCCGGCGTGCTGGCAAGCCCGCTGGTCCTGCCTGTCTCAGCGCTTGCCGCGATGCTGGCCGGGGCGGCGCTGCTGCTGGGTCCAGTGCTGCTCAAGACGCGGCTGGGGGTGGATGAGGTGGTGACCACGCTCCTTCTCAACTTCATCATGCTCCTTTTCGTGGGCTACCTGTTGGAAGGCCCGATGAAGGACCCGATGGGCATGGGCTGGCCCAAATCCACGCCCTTGACCCCCGAGGCCCGCCTGCCCCGCATCGTGGACGGCCTGCGCCTGCACTGGGGCTTTGCGCTGGCGATCCTTGCGGCGGTCGTCGTCTGGGTGATCCAGACCCGCACGACGCTGGGCTTCGAGATCCGGGCGGTGGGGCAGAACCCGGAGGCCGCACGGTTCGCCGGGATGCCGGTCAATGTCGTCCTCATCAAGACCGCGCTCCTCTCCGGGGGCCTTGCCGCGCTGGCGGGCTGGTCCGAGGTGGCGGGGCTGAAGGGCCATCTGTCCTTGGACCTGTCGCCGGGCTTCGGCTACACCGGGATCATCGTGGCGATGCTGGCGCTCCTCCATCCTCTGGGCGTCGTGGTGATGGCGATCTTCGTGGCGGGGATCTTTGTGGGGTCTGACGCGATGAGCCGGGCGGCGGGCGTGCCGACCTATATCGCCGACATGCTGCTGGCGGTGGCGCTACTGTTCATGGTACTGGCGATCCTTTTGACCAGGGTCCGGGTGGTGCGGGGATGAGCGAGATCGTCGATATCCTGATCTCGGCCAGCTTCTGGGCCGCCGTGATCCGCATCGCCTCGCCGCTGATCCTGGCCACGATGGGCGAGCTGATCTGCGAACGCGCGGGCGTCCTGAACCTGGGGATCGAGGGGATCATGGTCATCGGGGCCTTCACCGGCTGGATGGCAGTCTACCAGGGGATGCCGCTCTGGGGCGGGGTCGCGGTGGCAATGGCGGCGGGGATGCTGTTCGGGCTGCTGCACTCGACTCTGACCGTGCCCTTCGGGCTTTCCCAGCATGTCGTGGGGCTTGGGGTGACGCTGTTCGCCACGGCCTCGGCCTCTTTCGCCTATCGGCTGATGCTGCCCGAAGTCACCAGCCCGCCGAGGATCGAGCCGTTCCAGCCCCTCGACATCCCCGTGCTCTCGGACCTGCCCTGGCTGGGCGAGGCGCTGTCACAGACCGCGCTGACCTGGGCGGCCTTCGCCGCAGCGGGGCTGGTTGCCTGGGTGCTGTATCGGACGCCACTGGGCCTTGCGGTCCGTGCAGTGGGCGAGAACCCCTCGGCAGTCGAGGCGCAGGGGCTTTCGGTGACGGGCCTGCGAATGGGGGCGGTGATCGTGGGATCCGGCCTGATGGCGGTCGGGGGCGCGTTCCTGACGCTCTCGGCCTTCTCCTCCTTCTTCTTCGAGATGGTCAACGGCCGCGGCTGGATCTGCATTGCGCTGGTCGTGTTCGGAGCCTGGAAGCCGGGCAAGGCGGTCTTGGGGGCAATCCTGTTTGCAGCCTTCGACGCCTTGCAGATCCGGCTGCAGCAGACGGACCTGGGCGCGGTCCTGCCCTATCAGCTGTTCCTCGCCCTGCCCTTCATCCTGTCGATCCTGGCGCTGATCCTCATGTCGCGCCGGGCGGAGGTGCCCGCGGCGCTGATGGTGCCCTACAACAAGGGGGAACGTTGATGTTCGATCTTCTGGTCAAGGGCGGCACGCTGCCGGATGGTTCGCAGGCCGATATCGGCATCAAAGGCGACCGGATCGCCGCGCTGGGCAAGCTGGACGCAGGGGCCGCGAAGGTGATCGACGCGACGGGGGACCTTGTCTCGCCGCCCTTCGT
Source organism: Alphaproteobacteria bacterium (assembly GCA_046569765.1). Classification (GTDB taxonomy): domain Bacteria; phylum Pseudomonadota; class Alphaproteobacteria; order Rhodobacterales; family Rhodobacteraceae; genus Tabrizicola. Next base: position 7,385 of record JBKHWC010000014.1, read on the forward strand.
GGACCCGCATTTCCACATGGACGCGACGCTGAGCTATGGCCTGCCCCGGGTGAACGCCTCGGGCACGCTGCTGGAGGGGATCAGCCTCTGGGGCGAGTTGCGCGAGATCGCGACCGTGGACGAGATGGTGGAACGCGCCCTGCGCTACTGCGACTGGGCGGTCAGCATGGGCCTGCTGGCGATCCGCACCCATGTCGACACCACGCCCGACCACCTGCGCACGGTCGAGGCGATGCTGGAAGTCAAGCGCCGCGTCGCTCCCTACCTGGACCTTCAGCTGGTCGCCTTCCCGCAGGACGGGCTTTACCGCACCAAGACCGGCCGTCAGAACGTGTTGCGGGCGCTGGACATGGGCGTCGACGTGGTCGGCGGCATCCCGCATTTCGAACGCACGATGGAAGAAGGGGCGGAAAGCCTCCGCGATCTGGCCCGTATCGCGGCCGAGCGCGGGCTGATGTGGGACGTCCATTGCGACGAGACCGACGACCCGCTGAGCCGCCACGTCGAAACCATGGCGCGCGAGGTGACGCGGCACGGGCTGGGTGGACGGGCGGCGGGCAGCCACCTGACCAGCATGCATTCGATGGACAACTACTATGTCTCGAAACTGCTGCCGCTGATCGCCGAGTCGGGGATGACCGCGATCCCGAACCCGCTGATCAACATCACCCTGCAGGGCCGCCACGACACCTACCCCAAGCGCCGGGGCCTCACGCGGGTGAAGGAGATGCAGGCCCTGGGCATCCCGGTCGGCTGGGGCCAGGACTGCGTGCTGGACCCCTGGTACAGCCTGGGCACGGCCGACATGCTGGACGTGGCCTTCATGGGCCTTCACGTCGCGCAGATGACCCACCCGGCCGAAATGGCGCGCTGTTTCACAATGGTGACCGAGACCAACGCGCAGATCCTGGGCCTGACAGACTACGGCCTGCGCCCCGGTTGCCTTGCCAGCCTGGTGGTGCTGGACGCGGGCAACCCGGTCGAGGCGCTGCGGCTGCGGCCCGACCGGCTGGCGGTGATCTCGAAGGGCAAGGTCGTGGCCGAACGGGTCCGCAACGATGCCCGGCTGGACTTGCCCGGACGGCCAGGATCGGTGCGCCGACGCCTCGGCTGACCCGGATTGTCGCGGTTACGGAAATGTCCCGCCCTGCCCGACTCATGCAATTGCGACCGTTTGACGGCTGCAAGACCTGACTGTTTCCCGGGCATTTGTCGCAAACCGCCGACAATCCGGCCTCGGCAACGGCCCATCCTTCAAGATTCCACCGCTCTGCCCCATTTTCGCCGTCATCCACAACCTACCATCGCCCATGGTATTGGTGCGCCCATGTGGACGATTGCCTGCCGATCGGGCTGAAGCCGCTTACAGATTGGCACTTTTTTGGTTGGGAACGTCGCGCGGAAAAGGGGAACGACATGCAGCAGCAGAAAGCTGTCGAGGCTGAGAAGCCAGAGCTTGAGGACCTCGTCGACGAACTTCAGCCCGGCACCAAGCTGCTCAAGGGCCAGTACACGATCACGCGCTTCCTGAATTCGGGCGGATTCGGGATCACCTATCTGGCCAAGGATAGTCTGGACCGTGACGTGGTCATCAAGGAGTGTTTCCCGGCCGCCTTCTGCCGTCGATCCAAATCGCTGGTCGCCGCCCGTTCGCGCGCGCACTCGGCCGAGCTGCGCTCGGTCGTGCAGCTTTTCGTGAAAGAGGCGCGGAACCTCGCCAAGATCGTCCACCCGAACATCGTCGCCGTCCACCAGGTCTTCGAGGACAACGGGACCGCCTACATGGCGATCGACTATGTCGACGGCATGGACCTGCAGCAGATCATCGACGGCTTCGGTCCCCGCCCCGGTCCGGCCGAGATCGTCTCCATCACCGAAAAGCTCTTGATCGCCGTCGGCTTCGTCCACGAGAAGGACATGCTGCACCGCGACATCTCGCCCGACAACATTCTGCTCGACAAATCCGGCGAGCCGGTGCTGATCGACTTCGGCGCCGCCCGGGAACAGGCCAGCCAGAAGTCCCGCGCCATGTCGGCGCTGCGGGTCGTGAAGGATGGCTACTCGCCGCAGGAATTCTACATCGCGGGCTCGGAACAGGGGCCGTGGAGCGACCTCTATGCCCTTGGCGCGACACTGTACCACCTGATCTCGGACGAGGCGCCGGTGAACGGGCAGGCCAGGCTCGCCGCTCTCGCCGATGAAAAACCCGATCCCTACAAGCCGCTTGCCGGCCGGTTCGAGGGCTATCCCCCCGGCTTTCTGGAAGCCATCGACCGCGCGCTGAACACGCTGCCCAAGCAACGGGTGCAGTCGGCCAAGGAATGGCTGCTGATGTTCCGTCGGGCCCCCGCCGCTCAACCCGTGGCGCGCGACGAGACCGCAGATGCGATTCACCGCATGGTGACCGATTTCGCGCAAGGGACCGAGGCCGCACCGCGCGCCACCGAACCGGCCCCTGCCACGGCCGAAGACTTCGGCCCGCCGCCCGGCCTGCCGCGCAAGGTCTCGGTCCAGTCGCCAGCAACCCCGGCCCCGGCGCATGTCGGCCGCAGCTCCGTGCAGGTGGTGGCCGGTGTTTCCGCGGCGCTGGCGGTGATCCTGGGGGCCTATTTCCTCTTCCTTGGCGGTGACACGCCAGCAGCCGTGGCCGCGAATGATCCCGCGCCCGCAGTCGCTCCTGCATCTGCCACGGCGGCGGCGGTTGCCGCCAATGCTTCGGCCACCGACACTCCGACTGCCGCAGCAGAGCCCCAATCGGCAGAAACCGCACCCGCCGCAGCGTCGGCCGAGACCCAGACCGCCGCCGCCGCCCCGGCCGAATCCCGCGTCCCGGCCGAGCCTGAGACGCAGCTTCCCGCAGAAGCCGCGCAGGTCACCGCCGAGGAGGCCACCGCGCCTCAGGCCGAACTCGAGACCGCCGCCGTGCCGGTGGCCGCGCCCGATGGCGTGCCGCTGGGCAACCAGATCGTCTTTTCCGTCTGGGACGTGCAGCTGCCCTTCGACACCAACAGCCGTATCGCCGGGAATGAGCGGGTGACGGTGATCTCGCGGCTGGAGCAGGGCGTCGATATCAATATCGCCGGACCCTGGATCGTACCCGGTACCCGGCTATACGCCGTGAACGGGGTTCCGATCAGCGGCGGCGACTTCGCCACAGCCGTGCTGAACGCCCTGCATGTCGACCCGGACGGCCGCGCGCGGGTGGTGGTGGACTATGCCGCCCCCGGCGCCGACAGGCAGACCGGCCTTCTGACCGTGACCGCCGTCCGCCTGGTCAGCCTGGCCAACGGGACCAGCTTCGCGATCTCGCATATGGAGGACGGCTGGAAGACCGTCGTGACCAAGGTCGAGCGCCCCTCGGAAACGGATCTTCTGCCCGGTGACGTGCTCTTGCGCGAGCAATCCTCGGACCTGCGGCTGGACCAGTCCAACTCGCTGGATGCCGTGCTGACGGGCCTGGTCGAAAAGGGCGAAACGGTGGCCGACCTGTCGATAATCCGCGACAACAAGGTTGCCAGCGCCTCGATGCGCCTGGCCGTGACCCGGTGATGCGGCCGATGCTGTCGCGCCAGCCCCGTCTTGCCCCGGATGATGATCCGGTCACGATCGACGTGACGCCGACCGGCGTGCCGGACCTGCCGCCGGACCACGACCTCGACGACCTGGTCGCCGCACTGGACCGTGCGCTGCTTCGGCTGGCCCGCGGCAACGTTACCAGGCCGCGCTGACCACGCGATCCTGACCCCCAACAATCCCAATGACCGCGCGCGATGCGACAGCCGCAAGGAGTAGACTCTGCCATGAAGACCGCAAAGATGCTGGCCTTGGGATGCACCGCACTGACGCTGACCGGCGGTGCCGCGCTGGCGCAGGATTGCGGCGTCCACCTGGTCAAGGCCGGCGACAACCTGCGCTATATCGCCCGCGACGCCTATGGCGACCCGGACCTCTACCGGCTGATCTATGAGGCGAACGTCGACTTGATCGGCGCCAAGGCCGACCATATCGAGATCGGCATGGAACTGCGCCTGCCCTGCGCCGAAGGCCAGACGCCCGCGCCCGACGCCACGATCCAGCCCGCCGCGGCCGAACCCGCCCCCGCCGAACCCGCCCCCGCCGAACCGGCGCCCGTTGCAGCCGCTCCGGCCACCGATCCCCAGCCCGCCAGCGCTGTGCCCGCGCCACAGCTGACGGTTCGGATCGTCACCGGCGACAACTTCGCGCCCTATGTCGCCGAAGGGCTGCCCGGCGGCGGCATGTTCACCCAGCTGGTCGAAATGGCGATCTTCCGCGCCGACCCCTCGATCCCCTACAGCCTGACCTTCGTCAACGACTGGCAGGCCCATCTCGACGCGCTGCTGCCTTCGCTGGCCTATGACCTCAGCTATCCCTGGCTTCGCCCGAACTGCGAAGCGCCCGAGACGCTGACCGCAAGCGACCTGGCCCGCTGCGAGGATTTCGTCTTCTCCGCCCCCTTCGTGGAGATCGTCGATGCCTTCTTCACGCTGCGCGACAGCGAGCTGATCGCCGCGACGAAATACACCGACCTTGTCGGCAAGCGCATCTGCCGACCCGAGGGCTATACGACCAGCCTGCTTGAGGCCAACGGGCTTGCTGCCGACCAGATCCAGCTTATGCGCCCCGAACGCGCGATCGACTGTTTCGAGGCCCTGCTGGATGGCGAGGTCGACGTCGTCTCGATCGACGCCGAGGTCGGCGACTCGCTGGTCGCCCAGTTGGACGCGATCAAGCAGGTGGACCAGAATCCGCATCTTGCCACCCTGACCAGCCTGCACATCATCGCGCACAAGTCGAACCAGCGCGCCGTCGACATGCTGGCGAAATTCGACGAGGGCATCATCGAGATGTACGAGTCTGGCGAGTGGTACGAGATCGTCTCGACCGCCCTGACCCGCGATCTGCGCGACCAGTGATCCGGCCGGTTTCTTGCACTGTTTCCGCTCAGATTGCCGCATCCTTTGCGACAGTGAATCCACCGAATTGCCTTAATCGTGCCACTTCGCCACGGCTTTCTAACTGATGTGAAGATTATTGTTTCTGTATCGTGTCCACCAGATCCATCCGCCACTGCCGACAAAAGGACCAGTCGAAATGAATCGTGCCACCCTCAAGACCCGTTCCGTCGCCCTTGCGGCCTTGATTCTGGCGCTGCCTGGTGTCGCCGCGGCGCAGGAGGCCTGCACAACCTACACGGTGCGCGACGGCGACACGCTGGGGTCCATCGCCCAGGCCGCCTATGGCTCTTACGACTACCAGATGATCTTCAACGCCAACCGGGATGCGCTGGCGTCGAACCCGAACAACCTGCCCCCTGGCCTGCAGCTGATCCTGCCCTGTGAGGATGGCCGCCTGACCGCCGACAGCGAGCTCAACGCGGTCATCGCCACCGAAACCGCGCGCCAGGCCTCGGCCCCCAGCCGCAACCAGACCTACGAGCCGCCGCTGAAATTCGTTACCGCAAACGACTGGGCTCCTTTCACCGACGACAAGCTGACGGGCGGCGGGATCTTCGTGCGGATGGCCACGACCGCGATGCAGCGCGGCGGCAACGACCGTGGCTATGAGGTCTCTTACGTGGACGACTGGCAGTCCCATATCGACGTCCTGCTGCCCACAGGGGCCTTCGATGTCTCGATCGCCTGGGAATCGCCGGATTGCTCGAAGCTCGACCTGCTGGGCGAATATTCGGTCCGCATGTGCACCGAATTCGACTTCTCGCTGCCGATCTACGAAACCGCGTATGCGTTCAACACTCTGATCGACAGCAAATACGCCAGTGCCCGCGCCTTTGGCGATTATGCCGGCGCCCGGATCTGCCGGCCCGAAGCCTGGCCGATCAGCGACCTTGAAGTGCAGGGCCTGGTCGAGCCGCTGGTGACCTATTCCCATCCGAAAACCACGCTCGAATGTGCGCAGATGCTGCTGGACGGCGAGGTCGACCTCTATGTGATCGAGGCCGAGACTGCATCAAGCAACTTCGAGGAACTGGGCGCGACCGACCGCGTGGTGACGAACCCGGCACTGGCGACCTTCATCAAGCACCACTTCCTCACCTCGAAGAGCAATCCGCGCGGCCGGGTCTACCTTGCCATGCTGAACCGCGGCATCACCGAGATGCGCGAGTCCGGCGAATGGTACGACATCGTGGCCACGGGCCTGGCAGAGTATAACAAGCTCAGCCAGTAATCTCCTGGCCTGCCGCAGATCGAAGCCCCGTACCGGAAGGTGCGGGGCTTCTTCTTGCGATCCGTTGTTGGAACATCCGTTCCATCTGCTATGCTGACCCCGACAGCAGCGCAGGACCCCCATGGCCGATCCCGTCAGCCCCCCGCAGTCGGTCGACGATTTCCGCAACCGGCTTCTGGCGCTCAGCGGCCGGTTGCCCCGCCGATTGCAGCAATGCGCCGACCACCTGGCGCGGCACCCCGACCGGATCGCGCTTTCGACCGTCGCGCAGAGCGCCCAGGGCGCGGGGGTTCCGGCCTCGGCCATGATGCGATTCTGCCAGCTTCTGGGGTTCTCCGGCTATGCCGAGATGCAGCGCCTGTTCCGCGATGCCCTCTCGACCGCCCCGCCGGACTATGCCACCCGGCTGGCCAATCTCAAGGCCGGGGGGGCGGGCCAGCCGGCGGCCCTTGTCGCCGAATTCGTCGAGGCCGGCCGTCAGTCGATGGAGGCCCTGGCGCGCGATCTGGACGAAACCGCCCTGAATCGCGCGGTTGAGACGCTCTCACGGGCGCGAACGATCCATCTTGCGGGCTTCCGGCGCTCGTTCCCCGTGGCCTCCTATCTGGCTTATGTCTTCGACAAGCTGGCGGTTCCGACGGTCCTGCACGATGGGGTGGCGGGCCTTGGCCAGCGCTCCGGCCTGCGTGGTGGCGATGCGCTTCTTGCCATCACCTTCGCCCCCTATTCCGAGGAAACGCTCGCGCTGGCCCGCGACGCGCGCGACCGTGGTCTGCCGGTGATCTTCCTGACCGATCCCCCCGCCACTGCTCTTGCCCCCCTTGGTGACACGATCCTGACCGTGACCGAAATCGACTTCGGCGCCTTCCGCTCGCTTTCGGCGGCCATCGCGCTTGCCCTGTCGCTGGCCCTGGCCGTCGCGGCCCGGCGTGAAACTTGACGCTTCCCCGAATGCGCCAGATGGAATAAACGTTCCATCATCCAACCGACTCGTCAGGACCTCCCATGCCCCGCACGCTTGATGTCATCACCATCGGCCGGTCCTCGGTCGACCTTTACGGCGCGCAGGTCGGCGGGCGGCTCGAGGATATGGGGTCTTTCCAGAAATACATCGGCGGCTCGCCCACCAACATGGCCGCCGGAACCGCGCGGCTTGGGTTGAAGTCGGCGCTGATCACCCGCGTCGGCGACGAACACATGGGCCGTTTCATCCGCGAGGAACTGGCGCGCGAAGGTGTCGACGTGCGCGGCGTCAAGACCGACCCGGAGCGTCTGACCGCCCTCGTCCTTCTTGGCATCCGCGACGACAAGCAGTTCCCGCTGATCTTCTACCGGGAAAACTGCGCCGACATGGCCTTGTGCGAGGATGACATCGACGAAGCCTTCATCGCCGAGGCCCGGTCGGTCGTCGCCACCGGCACGCATCTGTCGCACCCCCGGACCGAGGCCGCCGTCCTCAAGGCGCTGACCCTGGCGCGCAAGCACGGGTTGCAGACCGCGCTGGACATCGACTACCGCCCGAACCTCTGGGGCCTCAGCGGCCACGGCGACGGCGAGAACCGCTTCATCGCAAGTGCCGCCGTCACCGCCAAGCTCCAATCGACGCTGCACCTCTTTGACCTGATCGTCGGGACCGAGGAAGAGTTCCACATCGCCGGCGGCACCACCGACACCATCGCCGCCCTCCGCGCCGTGCGGGCGGTGTCGAAAGCCACCCTCGTCTGCAAGCGCGGCCCGATGGGGGCGGTGGCCTTCACCGGCGCGATCCCCGACAGCCTTGACGATGGCGAAAGCGGCCCCGGCTTCCCGATCGAGGTGTTCAACGTCCTGGGCGCGGGCGACGGGTTCATGTCGGGCCTTCTGAAAGGCTGGCTTGACGGCGAGCCCTGGCCGGTCGCCCTGAAATACGCCAATGCCTGCGGGGCCTTCGCGGTCAGCCGCCACGGCTGCACCCCGGCCTATCCGTCCTGGGAGGAGCTGCAGTTCTTCCTGGCGCGCGGCGTCGTGGAAAAGGCGCTGCGCAAGGATGCGGCGCTGGAGCAGGTGCACTGGGCGACGAACCGTCACAAGGACTGGTCCACGATGCGCGTCTTCGCCTTCGACCACCGGATGCAGCTTGAGGCGATGGAGGGCGCAACCCCCGCAAGGATCGGCGCGTTCAAGGAGCTTTGCCTGCAGGCCGCCCTGCGCGTCGCCAACGGCCAGCCCGGCTATGGCATCCTCTGCGACAGCCGCCTTGGCCGCGACGCGCTCTTCCAGGCGGCCGGGACCGGCCTCTGGATCGGCCGCCCCGTGGAATGGCCCAGCTCGCGCCCGCTGACGCTGGAGCCTGAACTCGGCCCCGACTTCGGCGGGTTGCAGGAATGGCCGCTGGAGCATGTCGTCAAGGTCCTCTGCTTCACGCACCCGAACGACGACCCGGCATTGCAGGCGCAACAAGAGGACACCATCCGCCGCCTCTTCCACGCCTGCCGCCGCAACCGGCTGGAGATGCTCTTGGAGATCATCCCCTCCAAGGTCGGCCCCGTGACAGATGACACCTCGGCCCAGGTGATCCAGCGCTTCTACGACCTTGGCATCTATCCCGACTGGTGGAAGCTGGAGCCCTTCTCCACCGCAAAGGCCTGGGAAAACGCCTGCGCCGCGATCACCCGGAACGATCCCCATGTCCGCGGGGTCGTGGTCCTTGGCCTTGACGCCAGCGAAGCAGAGCTGTCGGCCTCCTTGGCGCTAGCCGCGCAGCAGCCGCTCGTGAAAGGCTTCGCCATTGGCCGCACGATCTTTGGCGACGCCGCCCGCGCCTGGCTGAAGGGCCAGATGACCGACGCCGAGGCCGTCGCCCAGATGTCCGACCGCTATGCCCGCCTGTCCGCGATCTGGGACCAGGCCCGTCAGGGAGCCACGAAATGACCACCATCCGCCTCACCGCCGCCCAGGCCCTTGTCCGCTGGCTTTCAGTCCAACGGACCGAGGACGGTAGCCGTTTCATCGAGGGCGTCTGGGCGATCTTCGGTCACGGCAACGTGGCGGGTCTGGGCGAGGCGCTGCACGCTCACCGCGATGTGTTGCCGACCTGGCGCGGGCAGAACGAACAGACGATGGCCCATGCCGCCATCGCCTATGCCAAGGCGAACCACCGTCGGAAGGCGATGGCCGTCACCTCCTCCATCGGCCCGGGCGCCACCAACATGGTCACCGCCGCCGCCTTGGCCCATGTCAACCGTCTGCCGGTCCTCCTGATCCCCGGCGATGTCTTCGCCAACCGCGCCCCCGACCCGGTGCTGCAACAGATCGAGGATTTCGACGACGCGACCGTCAGCGCCAACGACTGCTTCCGCCCCGTGGTGCGCTACTTCGACCGCATCAGCCGCCCCGAGCACATCCTGACCGCCCTGCCCCGCGCGCTGCGCGTCATGACCGACCCCGCGAACTGCGGCCCCGTCTGCCTCGCCTTCTGCCAGGACACCCAGGCCGAGGCCTACGACTACCCGGCGGAGTTTTTTGAGCCCCGAACCTGGTTCATCCGCCGCCCCGAGCCCGATCAGCGCGAACTGGAGGCCGCCGTCGCCGCGATCAGGGCCGCGAAGTCCCCGCTGATCGTCGCCGGGGGCGGCGTCCTCTATTCCGGCGCGGAACAGACGCTGCTGACCTTCGCCAAGGCCCACAACATCCCCCTCGTCGAAACCCAGGCCGGAAAAGGCGCGGTGGATTGGGAGGAACCGCTCCACTTCGGCTCGCCCGGCGTCACTGGCACCGGCTGTGGCAATGAACTCGCCGCCAAGGCCGACCTGGTGATCGGCGTCGGCACCCGCTTCCAGGACTTCACCACCGGCTCCTGGACCGTGTTCTCGAACCCCGGCCGGAAGCTCCTCTCGATCAACATCCACGGCTTCGACGCTCACAAACGCGCCGCGCAACCGCTGGTTTCCGACGCCAAGGTCGCGCTGGAGAAGCTGAGCGCGGCCCTTGGCAAACACCGCTTCGCCGACCCCGACTTCAGTGCGCGGACAAAGTGGTTCCAGACCACCGACGCCCTTTTCGCCGCGCCCAAGGGCAACGAGCTTCCGACCGACGCGCAAGTGATCGGTGCGGTGGACCGCAACGCGGGGAAGAACTCGCTCATCATGTGCGCGGCGGGCACGATGCCCGGCGCGCTGCATGTGCTGTGGCGGGCGGCGCAGGGCGGCTATCACATGGAATACGGCTACTCCTGCATGGGGTACGAGATCGCGGGCGCGATGGGGATCAAGATGGCGCTTCCCCACCGCGACGTGATCTGCATGGTCGGCGACGGCAGCTACATGATGGCGAACAGCGAACTTGCGACCGCCGCGATGATGGGCATCCCCTTCACCGTGGTGCTGACCGACAACCGGGGCTACGGCTGCATCAACCGCCTGCAACAGGCCACCGGCGGGGCGCCGTTCAACAACCTGCTGCGCGACAGCTACCATGTGAACGAGGCGAACCTCGACTTCGTCGCCCATGCCCGCAGCATGGGCGCGAATGCGGTGAAGGCCGCCAACATTGCCGAGCTTGAGGCCGCGATGCAGGCTGCCAGGACGGCGACGATCCCCACGGTGATCGTGATCGACACCGACCCGGCCCCTGGCACCGGCGCGGGCGGGCATTGGTGGGATGTGGCTGTGCCCGAGGTCTCGGACCGCAAGGAAGTGAACGAGGCCCGCAAGGGCTATGAAACGGGCACGCGTGCCCAATGGCTGGTGAACTGAGCATGATCCAATTCGGAACCAACCCTATTGCCTGGGCCAATGACGACGACCAGTCCATCGGCGCCGACATCCCGACCGAGCGCATCCTGACCGAGGCCGCCCAGATCGGCTTTGATGGGATCGAGAACGGCCACCGCTGGCCCGACGACCCCGAAGCCTTGCGCGCGCTGCTGGCGGGCTATGGCCTGAAATTCATTTCGGGTTGGTATTCGACCGAGCTCCTCGTCCGCTCGGTCGAAGACGAGATCAAGGCCGCCCAGCACCACATCGCCAAGCTGAAGCACAACGGCTGCAAGGTGATGATCGTCTGCGAGACGTCGAACGCGATCCATGGGCAGGCAAAGCCCGTGAACGATCGTCCCCGACTGACGTCGGCCGAGATGCAGGCTTTCGGCCAGAAGCTCGAGGCCTTTGCGGCCTATCTCACCAGTCAGGGCCTGACGCTGGTCTACCACCACCACATGGGCACCATCGTCGAAAGCCCCGAAGAGATCGACGCCCTCATGGCCGCGACCGGCCCGCATGTGCATCTGCTGTTCGATGCCGGGCACTGCACCTTCGGCGGCGGCGATCCGGTGGCCGTGCTGACCAGACACGTCGCCCGCGTGCGCCACTTCCACGCGAAGAACATCCGCCCCGACGTGACCGCCCGGGTCAGGGCCGAGGGCCTGAGCTTCCTGCAAGGGGTCCTTGCCGGGGCCTTCACCGTGCCGGGCGATCAGGAAGGCGGAGTGGACTTCGCGCCGCTGCTGAAGATCCTGGCGGGGGCAGGCTATGACGGCTGGATCGTGATCGAGGCGGAGCAGGATCCAAAGGTCCGCAACCCGCTTCTTTACCAGACGCTGGGCCTGGCGACGCTGAAGCGGCTTTCCCGGGAAGCCGGGCTTATCTGACTGACGGCGGACCGGGGGCCAGCCCCCGGACCCCCGGGATATTTGGGGACAGAAAATGACCAGACCCGATCTTCTCCGCCACCCCACCGGCACCCGCGGCAAGGTGCATGAGATCACCCCCGAAAGTGCGGGCTGGGGCTATGTCGGCTTCACGCTCTACCGGCTGGAACCGGGCGATGCGGCCGAGGAGGCGACGGGGGACGAAGAGGTGATCCTCGTCCTCGTGGAGGGGAAGGCGAAGGTGGAAGCCGCCGGGCAGGACTGGGGCGAGATGGGCGAGCGGATGGACGTCTTCGAGAAGACGCCGCCGCATTGCCTCTACGTTCCGAATGGACAGGACTGGCGGGCAGTGGCGACCACGGCCTGCACGATCGGGGTCTGCAAGGCCCCCGGCAAGGGCGGCCACGTTGCCAGGCGACTGGGCCCAGAGGGAATCGAACTGACCCCGCGTGGCAGGGGGACGAACACCCGCTACGTCAACAACATCGCGATGGAGGGGCGCGAGGTGGCGGACTCGCTTCTTGTGACCGAAGTCTTCACCCCGGCCGGGCACTGGTCCTCCTACCCCAGCCACCGGCATGACGAGGACGACTTCCCGCGCATGACCTATCTGGAGGAGACCTACTATCACCGGCTGAACCCCGGCCAGGGCTTCGGCATCCAGCGGGTCTATACCGAGGACGGCACACTGGATCAGACGATGGCGGTGAAGAACCACGATGTCGTGCTGGTTCCGAAGGGGCACCATCCCTGCGGGGCGCCCTATGGCTATGAGATGTACTATCTGAACGTGATGGCCGGGCCGCTGCGGAAGTGGCGGTTCCAGAACGACCCCGATCACGACTGGATTGCGAAGGCCGACGCCTGACTGTCCGCGCGTGGACGCCGGGTCGGGTCCAGGGCTTCCAACGACTTGGCTGCGGGCGTTCAGGAAGGGTTAACTCTGGCTTCGATTGCGCCGTTTCTTGCGATCCCCTCGAAGCAGGCTGGTGCCGGGGGTCTTGGGCACGGCGTCCTTCCGGGTCTGTCGGTGACCAGCCCGACGATGTAGCGAGGAGCCCGACAGCTTCGCGCCCCAGGGCAGGACCAGACGCGGGAGGCTGCTGCCGTTGTCGCCCGCGCCAACGTGTCGGCCGAATGTGGGTGCAGAACCGGATGCCAATCCGGCGGCGGGCAAGTTCGGGAGGTCAGGCCATCGCAACTCCCAGGGGCGCGGGCAGGCTGGCGCGCAGGATCGCAGGCTGAAGCAACATCCGGTGGCCAGCGCATCTGCCGAAGCTGGTGGCAGACATGCGCCAGAACACCCCGCCCGGCCCGAGCTTCAGCCGGGGCCTGCAGTGCAACTGTCAGGACGCATCTTCTGCGTGGGGAACGCTCCAGCCTCCGCCTGCGCTGCGCCTCTCCAGATTGCGCAGGCCGACCGCCCGAGACATCGCGCAAACAAGGCAGACTTGCCCGCCGAGAGTCTTCAGGCGCCACGACCTGCGTCATGTCAGAGGCATCGCTTCCCGTTTCCGGCCATGGCCAAGGGCGCGGCGGCCAGCTGTACCGGGACGATCCGAACGAAAGGCCGCCGATGAACCCGCTCCTTGCCGCCCTGCTCATCGTCGCGGTCCCGGCACTGGCCCAGGACTGTCTGGCCCGGATCGCCGAGGAACCGATCCTCACCCCCCGGTCCCTGGCCGAGGACGTCCGGCTGCGGCGGGTCTTCTCGACCTACTAGGCCACGCGCTGCGGCACGCGACGCTCGAACCAGCGGAAGATCAGCACGATTCCCCCGGTGATCGCCATGTAGACCACCGCCAGCAGCATCAGCGGTTCATAGGTGATCAGCGTCTCGGACCGCACGCGGCTGGCGACGGCATAGATGTCGACGACGGTGATCATCGCCACCAGGGGCGTGGCCTTCAGCTGCAACACCGTCTCGCCCCCCAGCGTCGGCAGGACGCGGTGCAGGGCCTGCGGCAACCAGATCCGGCGGAAGATGGTCAGGCGCTTCATCCCCATCGCGCGCGCGGCCTCGAGCTGGCCATGCGGCACTGCCTTGAAGGCCCCGCGCATCACCTCGCCCTCATAGCCCGCGACCGAGAGCGACAGGCCCAGGACAGCGTAATACCAGGCGTCGCGCAGGATCGGCCAGGCCCAGCTTTCCCGGATACCCGGGATTCCGGGAAAGAGGCTGCCGATCCCGTAGTACAGCAGGAACAGCTGCAGCAGCAGCGGCGTGCCCCGGATCAGCCCGCAGAAGGCCCGCGCGGGATAGGCCAGCCACCAGGGACCAACCGCCTGCGCCAGGCCCAGCGGGATCGCCAGCGCCATGCCGATCCCCATCGTCAGGACCAGAAGGATCAGCGTATTGCCGATCCCCCGGACGATCAGCGTCTGGTACTTCGGATTGGCCAGCCAGTCCCAGCGCCCATGGATCGCCACCAGAGCCACGATGACCAGCAGGATCGCCAGCATCACCAGACGGCGCGGAATCAGCAGAGCACGGATCATCCCGACACCGCCCTTTGCCCGCGCCGCGCCCGGCGCTCGACCCAGGCGAAGGCCAGAGTCGAAAGGATCGAGACGCCCAGATACAGCACCCCGGCGGCGGCGTAGAAGGTGAAGAAGGCCTTGGTCGTCGAGGCCGCCTGCCGGGTGGCCTGGGTCAGCTCGGCAAATCCCACGACGGCCAGAAGCGCGGTGTCCTTGGTGGCGATGAGCCACAGGTTCGCCAGCCCCGGCAAGGCCAGCGCCAGCATCAAGGGCAAGGTCACCCGTCGCGCCAGCAGCAGGGACGGCATCCCCATCGCGCGCGCGGCCTCTATCTGGCCGGCCGGCACCGCAAGGATCGCGCCGCGTAGGACTTCGGTCGCATAGGCGCCTTGCACGACGCCCAGGACCAGGATCCCGGCGACGACGCCCGAAATCTGCACCTTCTCGCGCCCCAAAGCCAGCAGGACCTGGTTCAGCGCATCGGTGACCGCGAAATAGAGGATCAGGATCAGGATCAATTCGGGGACCGCGCGGACCACGGTGGTATAGACCGCCAGCAGGTCCCGCGTCACCGGCCCGCCGTAAAGTTTGCCATAGGCCCCCAGGATGCCGATCCCCAGGCCCAGCGCGAAGGCTCCGGCGGCGATCAGCACCGAATGCCACAGCCCCCACAAGAGCGTCGCCCCCCATCCCGGCGGGTTCAGCGCCAGAAGGTCCAGCGTCGAGGCCAGCAGCGCACCACTCATCAAACCTGCACGACCCCCGCCATTTTCTGTCCCCAAATATCCCCGCCGGAGGCGGCCCGAGCCGGTTGCGCGCCCTTCGCGCGCAGAGGCGAGACAAAAGGCTTGCGCCGCAAGGCGCTCAATTTGACTGGCGTCCCGACCCGCGAGGGGGCCGGGCCGCCGGGTGCTGCCTTACGGCCTGCGCTCATTCGCCGTAGATCGACGAGGCGAAGTACTTGGCCGTGATTTCGTCGTAGGTCCCGTCCTCGCGGATCTTGGCGATCCCGGCGTTGAACTTGGCCTTCAGCTCCTCCTCGCCCTTGCGCAGGCCGACGCCGACGCCCAGGCCCAGCACCTCCGGGTCATCCGCCACGGCGCCCGCGATCTCGCAACAGGCCGTCCCGGCCTCGGAGGCGATGAAGGCGTCCAGCGCGATGCTGTCGGCCTGGGTCGCGTCGATCCGGCCGGCCGCGAGGTCCTGGTTCGCCTCGTCCTGGGTCTGGTAGACCTTCACCTCGGCCGCAGTACCGGCGAAGTGCTTGTTCACATAGGCCTCGTGGATCGTGGCCACCTGCACGCCGATGATCTTGCCGGCCAGCCCCTCGGCGGTCGGCGCGATGCCCGCGCCCTTGGCGGTCGCGATCACGGTCGGGGTGTTGTAGTACTTGTCCGAGAAGTCGATGGTCTGCAGCCGCTCTTCGGTGATCGACATCGACGCCATGATCGCGTCGATCTGGCCTGCGGTCAGCGCCGGGATGATGCCATCCCAGGCGACGGGGGTGATCACGCATTGCATCTCGGCCGCGGCGCAGACGGCGTTGATGATCTCGACCTCCCAGCCGACCCAGTTGCCCGAGGCGTCGGGGCTGGCGAAGGGCGGATAGGGTTCGGCCGCGATGCCGACCTTGACCTCCTGCGCGGCCACCGGGGCGGCCATCAGCATCAGCGCGGCGGCGAGGGATTTGAGTTTCATCGGTCTCTCCTGTTGTTGCTCCGCCGGTCAGGCGACGGATTTCAGAAACTGTTTCAGCCGGTCGGATTTCGGCGCGCCGAACAACGCGTCGGGCGGGCCCTCTTCCTCGATCCGGCCGTTGTGAAGGTAGATGACATGGTCCGCGACCTCGCGGGCGAATTTCATCTCGTGGGTGACAAGGATCATGGTCCGCCCCTCGTCGGCCAGGCCCCGGATCACTTGCAGCACCTCGCCCACCAGTTCGGGGTCCAGGGCCGAGGTCGGCTCGTCGAAGAGCATCGCCTTCGGCTCCATGCACAAGGCCCGCGCGATGGCGGCGCGCTGCTGCTGGCCGCCGGACATGAAGGCCGGATAGGCCCCCTCCTTCTCGGCCAGGCCGACGCGGGCCAGAAGGCTGCGGGCGCGGGCGATGGCCTGCTCTTTCGGCTGCTTCAGCACATGGACCGGCACTTCAATCAGGTTTTCCAGCACGGTGCGGTGGGTCCACAGGTTGAAGGACTGGAACACCATCCCCAGCGACTGGCGGATGCGTTCGATCTGGCGACGGTCGGCGGGCGTGCCGTCCGCCCGCATCGCCACGGGCTCCCCTGCCACGGTGATCCGGCCGGAACTGGGGGTTTCCAGAAAGTTGATGCAGCGCAGCATGGTGGACTTGCCGGATCCCGAGCCGCCGATGATCGCCACCACGTCCCCCTCACGCGCGGTAAGCGAGACACCCTTCAGCACCTCATGGGCGCCAAAACTCTTATGCAGGTCGTCGACCCGGATCGCCTCTGGCCTGTCTGTCGTCATGTGCCCCCCTCTTGTTATCTGAGCGTGCAATTCGCGCCCTTGCAAGCCTTTCCTTGCGGCAGAGGCATCGCGCCTTGAAGGGCGGGGGCGGGTCGTCTAATCAGAAGGCGGACACGGGGGACCCATGCGCATCCTGATTACCAATGACGACGGCATCAACGCGCCGGGGCTGCAGGTGCTGACCGAAATCGCCAGCGCCATCGCCGGGCCAGAGGGCGAGGTCTGGACCGTCGCACCGGCGTTTGAACAATCGGGCGTCGGCCATTGCATCAGCTATACCCATCCGATGCTGATCGCGGAACTCGCCCCGCGCCGCTTTGCCGCCGAGGGGTCGCCGGCCGACTGCGTGCTGGCCGCGATCTATGACGTGCTGGATGGCGCGAAACCCGATCTGGTGCTGTCGGGGGTCAACCGGGGCAACAACGCGGCCGAGAATGTGCTGTATTCCGGCACGATCGGCGGCGCGATGGAGGCGGCGCTGCAGGGTGTTCCGGCCATCGCGCTGTCGCAGTTCTTCGGGCCGGACAATGCAAGGCTCGTCGATCCGTTCGAAAGCGCGCGGGTGCATGGGCCGACGGTGGTGCGGGCGCTGCTTGACCGGGGTCTCTGGGACGGGGGCGATTACCGCACCTTCTACAACATCAACTTCCCGCCCCTTTCCGCCGCGGCCACGCTGGGCATGAAGGTCGCAGCGCAAGGCTTCCGCCGCGACACCTCGTTCAGCGTCGAGCCGCATATGTCGCCCTCGGGCAAAAGGTTCCTCTGGATCAAGGGCGGGCACCAGCACACCCCGACCCTGCCGGGCAGCGATGCGGCGGTGAATCTGGACGGCTATATCTCGGTCACCCCCATGCGGGCGGACCTGACGGCGCATGACCTTCTGGCCGATCTCGAGGCACGGCTGGCATGACGGGCGGGCCGGAGGACCCTTTCGCCTCCGAAGAGCTTGCCGAACGCAAGATGCGCTTTCTCTTTGCCCTCCGTTCCCGTGGCGTGACAGATGCGCGCGTCCTGACCGCGATGGAAAAGGTCGATCGCGGCCTGTTCGTGCGCGGCATCTTCGCCGATCGGGCCTATGAGGACATGCCGCTGCCCATCGCCTGCGGCCAGACGATCAGCCAGCCCTCGGTCGTGGGGCTGATGACCCAGGCCTTGCAGGTGAACCCGCGCGACACGGTGCTGGAGGTGGGCACGGGCTCGGGCTATCAGGCGGCGATCCTGGCGCTGCTGGCGCGGCGGGTCTACACCGTGGACCGCTACCGCCGCCTGGTGCGCGAGGCCGCGGACCTGTTCCGCCAGCTGGATATCACCAATATCACCGCGATTGCGGCCGACGGGTCCTTCGGCCTGCCCGATCAGGGACCCTTCGACCGGATCCTGGTAACGGCCGCGGCCGAGGATCCGCCCGGCCCGCTCCTGGAGCAGTTGAAGCCCGGCGGGATCATGGTCCTGCCGGTCGGCCAGTCGGATGCGGTGCAAAGCCTGATCAAGGTCACGCGGACCTCACGCGGCTTTGATTACGAAGAACTTCGCCCAGTGCGTTTCGTTCCGCTGGTGGAAGGGCTAGGCTCCGAGTAGACTGCTGTTCCAGAAACCGGGAACAGCCGGGCAAGCGTGAATGAGGCGGTGACGATGCAGAATTCCTTTGGCAGACTGCGCGGACTTCTGGTCCTGGGGGCAAGCGCGCTTGCGCTTTCGGCCTGCATGGATTCCAGCAAGCTCGACTGGGATCTGCGGTCGGGAAATGGCGCAACGTCCGAGGCGGCGCGGCAGGCCACGGCGGCGGCGCCCATGGCGGACGCGAACGGCATCCTGTCCTATCCCGACTACCAGCTTGCCAAGGCCCGCAGGGGCGAGACGGTCGCCGCCATGGCGGGCCGTCTGGGGCTGAACGCCACCCAGCTGGCCCAGACCAACGCGCTGCGCCCGACCGATCCCTTGCGCGAGGGGGAGCTGCTGCTGCTGCCGTCGCGCGTCTCGGCCGTACCGCAGCCGACCATGGTCGCGGGCGGCACCGGGCCGGTCGACATCACCTCGATCGCCACCACGGCGCTGGACAATGCCGGGCCGACGCCGGTCGCGGCCTCTCCGGTCGCGTCGAAGCCGGCGGCGGGCCAGCCGCTGACCCATCGCGTCGCCCGGGGCGAGACGGCCTTTACCATCGCGCGGACCTACAATGTCTCGGCCAAGGCGCTGGCCGACTGGAACCAGCTTGGCCCCGAGATGGCCGTGCGTGAGGGGCAGACGCTGATCATCCCGATCGCCACCGCCCCCGCGCCAAACCCGGAGCCCGTGCCGACCCCGCCCGGCGCCGGTTCCCCCACGCCCGAGCCGCCCTCGGCCTCGAAGCCCTTGCCGGACGAAAAGCCCGAGGTGGCGGCCGCGAAGCCCAAGGCCACCCCGCCTTCGCCCGACCTGGGCGGGCAGGCGACAGCGGCCTCGGCGGCGAAGATGGTGATGCCGGTGTCGGGCAAGATCATCCGGGGCTATGACCGCAAGTCGAACCAGGGCATCGACATCGCCGCCGCGCCGGGCACGCCGGTAAAGGCGGCGGATGCGGGGACGGTGACGGTGATCTCGTCGGATACGACGGGCAAGGGCATCGTGATCCTGCGCCATCCCGGAAACCTCTTGACGGTCTATGTCGGCGTCGGCGGGATCAGCGTGAAGAAGGGCGACCAGATAGCGCGCGGCCAGTCGATCGGGACGGTGGCGGCAGGCGATCCCGCCTTCCTGCATTTCGAGGTGCGCAACACGTCGAAGGAGAGCTTCGACCCGATGACCTACCTGCAGTGACCGGCGTAGGGTGTGCTTCCAGCGCACCCTCCCGACCTAGCCCTGATAGGCGCCGACCCGCGTGATCAGGACCTTGTCGATCCGTCGCCCGTCAAGGTCGATCACCTCGAAACGGAACCCCTCGGCCGTGAAACTGGCGCCCAGGTCCGGGATCTGTCCCATCTGGTGCAGGACCAGCCCCGCGACCGTGTCGTAATCGCCCGCCATGTCCTGCGGCAGGCCCAGCTTGTCGCAGAATTCATCCACCGGCATCCAGCCCGCGACCAGCCAGCCGCCCTCGCTGCGTTCGACCATGGCGGGTTCGTCCGCCTCGCTGGCAGCGACCGCGCCGGTGATCGCTTCCAGCACGTCGCCGGTGGTCAGGATGCCTTCGAAATGGCCGTATTCGTCGTAGACCAGCGCCAGGCGGTGTTCGGACTTCTGCAGGATCTCCAGCACGTCCAGCGCCTCGGCCCGGTCCGAGATGACGGGGACCTCGCGCACCAGCGCCTTGATCGACAGGGTTTCCCGGCGCGAGACGACCTGGAAGGCCTCGGTCAACAGGACGATGCCCACCACCTCGCCCTCGGCATTGGCCACCGGCATCCGGGGACGGGCGATCTTGCGGATGGCGGCCACCGCCTCGGCCCCCGTGGCGTCTAGGGGCAGCATCTCGACCTCGTGCCGGGGTGTCATCAGCGCCCGCGCGGTGCGGTCCGACAGGCGCATGACGCCGGTGATCATCTCGCGCTCTTCGGTTTCCAGCACGCCGCCTTCATGCGCCTCGGCCAGCAGGACATGGACCTCTTCCTCGGTCACCCGGCTGGCGCTTTCACCGTGCTGGCGCAACAGCCACAACAGCAGCCTGCCGGACCGGTCCAGCACCCAGACCAAGGGCGCGCCGATCACCGACAGCAGCGTCATCGCCGGAGCGACCCGGATCGCCACGCCCTCGGCATTGCGCAAGGCCAGCTGCTTCGGCACCAGTTCGCCCACGATCAGGCTGACATAGGTGATCGCCACGACCACCCCGCCAACGCCCAGTGTCGCCGCCCAGTCGGGATCGACGCCCTGCCCGACCAGCCAGCTCTGCAGCCGCAGGCCAAGTGTCGCCCCGGAAAGGGCACCAGACAGGATGCCGACTGCGGTGATGCCGATCTGAACGGTGGACAGGAACCGCCCCGGATCCTCGGCCAGCCGCAGGGCCAGGCGCGCGCCGCGGATCTTGCTCTCCAGCGGTTTCAGCCGGGCGGGGCGCGCGCTGACAATGGCAAGCTCGGACATGGCCAGCAAGCCGTTCAGCACGATAAGGGCCAGGATGACGAGAATTTCGCTAAGCATGGTCAGCTAGGGCTAAGCCCTTGCGCCCGCGACCGCAAGACCCACTACGGCCTAGAGGCGGAGACGCACCCCTTCGCGCGCGGCAAGGTCGCAGAAGAACTGCCAGGCCACCCGGCCCGAGCGTCCGCCGCGCGTCGCCTGCCACTCCACCGCTTCGGCATGAAGCCGGTCTTCGGGAACATCGACGCCATGCGCCGCGCAATAGCCGCGGATCATCTCCAGGTATTCGTCCTGGGTGCAGGGGTGGAAGCCCAGCCAGAGGCCGAAACGGTCCGAAAGCGAGACCTTCTCCTCCACCGCCTCGCCGGGATTGATCGCGGTCGAGCGTTCGTTCTCGATCATGTCGCGCGGCATCAGGTGGCGGCGGTTGGAGGTGGCGTAGAACAGGACATTCTCCGGCCGCCCCTCGATCCCGCCGTCCAGCACGGCCTTCAGCGATTTGTAATGCTGGTCGTCATGGCTGAACGAGAGGTCGTCGCAGAACAGCAGGAAGCGATGCGGCGCGGCGCGCAGATGGGCCAGCAGGCGCTGGACCGAGGGCAGGTCCTCGCGGCTAAGCTCCACGATCTTCAGGTCGTAGCCTTCGCTGCGCACCTTGGCATGGACCGCTTTCACAAGGGACGACTTGCCCATCCCCCGCGCCCCCCAAAGAAGCGCATTGTTCGCAGGCAACCCGGCCGCGAAATGCCGGGTGTTCTCCAGCAGCGTGTCGCGTGAGCGGTTGACGCCGACCAAGAGCGACAGGTCCACACGGCTGACATGATCCACCGGGTCCAGCCGGTCGGGCTGGGTATGCCAGACAAAGGCCTCGGCCCCGAAGTCCGGCGCAGGCAGGGGGGCGGGGGCCAGACGCTCCAGCGCGGCCGCGATCCGTTCCAGCGGGTCGGTCACGCCTTGTCCTCGCCTTCCTCGTCCTCGTCCCACAGCCCCTCGGCCCGCAATTCCGCCTCGCGCCGCTTCTCGATCCGCCTGATCATGAAGATCGAGACTTCGTACAGCGGATAGACCGCGACGAACAGGATCAGCTGGCTCATCACATCCGGCGGCGTGACCAGGGCGGCGACGATCAGGATCACGACGATCGCGTATTTCCGCATCCCCGCCAGCCCGGCCGCGGTCGCAAGGCCCGCCTTGCCCATCAGCGTCAGCAGGACCGGCAGCTGGAAGCACAGCCCGAAGGCCAGGATCAGCTTGAGGCTGATGTCCAAGGTCTCGTTCACCTTGCCCTGGAAGACGATGTCGATGCCTTCGTCCGCCACCGGCGCAGTCGCGTCCACAACCGCCCCGGCCGGCGCATCGGCCAGACCAGGGATCAGCGCCGTCACCACCGAGAACGCATCAGCGAAGCCCAGGAAGAAGGTCATCGCGATCGGCGTCACGACGTAATGCGCGAAGGCCGCACCCAGGAGGAACAGGACCGGCGAGGCGATGAGGAAGGGCAGGAAGGCCTGTTTCTCGCTGCGGTAGAGGCCCGGAGCAACGAAACGCCAGAGCTGATAGGCGATCACCGGAAAGCTGACCATCAGCCCGGCCACGACCGAGATATGCACGAGGACGAAGAAATATTCCTGCGGCGCGGTGTATTGCATCACCGGGTTCGGATCGCCCAGGTCGCGCATCGCCTGCTCGATCGGTTCGAGCATGAAGTTCAGGATCGGTTCGGCCACCACGAAACACAGGATCATCGCAACCAGGAAGGCCGCGACGGCATAGATCAGGCGGTTGCGCAGTTCGGCCAGATGCTCGACCAGCGGGGCCGAGCTGTCGTCGATGTCATCCTTGGCGGTCATTCCTCGTCACCCGTCCCGACTGCGCGCTTGCGGACCCGGCCGCCCCGGACCGGCGTCGGCGCGGTCTCGTCACCGGCACGCGCCTCACGCAGAGAGGCCGCGACTTCGGCCGAAGCCTGCTTCTTCGCCGCCACCTCGGCGGCAAGCGCCGCCGTGGCCGAACCAGCAGGGGCCGCCGCGGCAACCGTCGCTGTCGCCGCCGCTGCTGGAGCGGACGGCGGGGTCAGCGGCTTGCTCGCAGCCGTCGCCCCCTTCAGCGGATCCCATTTCTCGAACTTGTCGGCGGCGGACTTGACGGCGTCCAGGCCCATGGACTTGGGCGAGGTCACCTTGCGCAGGTCATCGGCCACGTCCTTGACGCCGGAGTCCTTCGCCGCGGCCTCCATGGCGCGGCTGAACTCACGCCCCATGGAGCGGACCTTGGCGGTAAAGCGGCCAAGCTCGCGGAACATGCCGGGCAGGTCCTTCGGGCCGATGATGATCAGCGCGACGATGCCCACGACCAGAAGCTCGGACCAGCTGAAATCCATCTTGCGTCCCCCGCGCGGTCCGGTGTCAGACCTTGTCCTTCTCGGCCGGGGTCACGTCCTTGGCGGCATCCGCCTTGGCGGACTCGATCTCGGCAGTGCCGTCGTTGACGCCCTTCTTGAAGGCGGTGATGCCCTTGCCGACCTCGCCCATCAGGGCGCTGACCTTGCCCTTGCCGAACAGGACCAGGACCACGACCGCGATCAGCAGAAGCCCCGGCAGACCGATGTTGTTGAACATGGCGATTTCTCCGATTCTCGCGCCCCGATGGGGCCCTTGGTGCTTGACTGCCCCTCAGATACGCCCCCTGCCCCATCGGTTCCAAGAGTGTTCGGGCTTGCGCGGGGCAGTCTACTGACAGTATTTTGTCAGTAGGGTGGGCATCTTGCCCACGCTAGCCCAAGGACGGCCATGAAACGCGACGCCAGGCTTTACGACATCGTCCAGGCCCTGCGCGACGGGCGGCTGCACACCGCGGCCGAGCTTGCCGGGCGACTCGGCGTCTCGACCCGCACGATCTGGCGCGACATGGAGATGCTGGCCGCCACCGGCCTTCCAGTCGAGGGCGAGCGGGGACTGGGCTATATCCTGCGCTCGCCTCTCATGCTGCCGCCGACCATGCTCACGCCGGAAGAGCTGGAGGCACTGGTCGAGGGGCTGCGGCATGTCGGGCAGGAGGGGAACCCGCGCGCCAAGGCGGCCCGAAGCCTGCTTTACAAGGTCGCGACGCTGCTGCCGCAATCGGGGATCGAGACAGACGGCTGATGGCGCGGTCAGACCCCGAACACGAAGCAGCGTTCGCGCCGGATCATCAGCCACAGGACGGTGCCGGGCTTCGGCAGGAACACCCCGGGCACGCTGGCGGTCAGCTTCGCGCCTTCGAAATCCATCGCGAAATCCACCAGACTCTCGCGCCCCAGATAGCGGCTGCGCAGGACCGTTCCCCGGGCCGGGACCCCGTCCTCGGCTGTCGGGTTCGGACCGCGGCCGTTCCGGTCGAAGTCGATGCGCAGATGTTGCGGGCGGATCACGATTTCGACCTCGGCCCCGTCTTTATGGCCCGGCGTCAGGAAGGCGCCAAAGGGCGTCTCGGTCAGCGCTCCCCTGGAGACGCCGCGGATCACGTTGATATCGCTGAAGAAAGCCGCGGCGGCCTTGTCGACGGGGGCGTTATAGACGTTGTAGGGCGCGCCCTTCTGCACGATCCGGCCCTGCCGCATCAGCGCGATCTCGTCGGCCATCCGCATCGCCTCATCGGGTTCATGCGTGACCAGCAGGACCGCCGCGCCCTCTTCCTTCAGAAGCTCAAGCGTCCGGTCGCGGATGCCGTCGCGCAAGCGGTTGTCGAGGCCCGAGAAGGGTTCGTCCATCAGCATCACGCGCGGGCGGGGCGCCAGCGCCCGGGCCAGGGCCACGCGCTGCTGCTCGCCCCCCGAAAGCTCATGCGGGTGTTTGCGGTCGAAGCCGGAGAGGTCCACCTTTTCCAGCAGCTCGCCGACGCGGCGCGCCTTTTCCGCCCGGTCGGCGCGCAGACCGAAGCCCACGTTCTCGGCCACCGTCAGATGCGGGAACAGCGCGAAATCCTGGAACATGAGGCCCACCGAGCGTGCCTCGGGCGGGACATGCACCCCGCCGCCCGCGACCAGCCGCCCGTCGATCCGCACCTCACCCTGATCGGCGCGTTCGACGCCCGCGATGATCCGCAGCGTCGTCGATTTGCCGCAGCCCGACGGGCCCAGAAGGCAGGTCACCTGCCCCGCCGCGACCTGCAACGAGACATCGTCCACCACCCGCCGCCCCCCGAAGGCGCGGCTGACATGTTGGACCTCAAGGCGGAGGGGCAGGCTGTCGGGCATGGTGTCCAAGAATTTTCGTCAGGTTTCTGTAGCAGTGCCCCGCCGCCCCGGCAACCGCCCCTCCTGCGGTGGGTGACCGCAAAATTGGCGCAAACTGTCCACGTTTTGCACTTAATGCGCGATTATGGCGGGACTGTCCGCAATTCCCGTAAGGTCTCGGCCATGTTGCTTCGCCAGATTGCGCTCCTGTGCTCCGCCGCCATACTTGCCGGGCTGTTCCTGCCCTGGGTCGCCACGCCGCTGGGCGCGAACCTGGTGCCCTGGGACGCGCTGCCCGCCTTCGACCGCGCGGCGGTCGAGACCTATGTCCGCGCCGCCCCGCCCGAGGTGCTGGCCTTCCTTGGATCCTTCCTGCTGGCCGCGCTGTTCCTGCTTCTGGCCCTGTTTGGGGCCGAGCGGCGGTCGCTGGCCTTTCTGACCGGGGCCTCGGTCGTGGGACTTGCCGGCCTTCTGGTCTGGCGCGCGCGTGAGGCGCTGGGGATCGTCGAGCCGCAATGGACGATGGAGGAGGCCAACCGCCTGTTGACCCTCGCCTCCGACGTGCTGGGGCCGGGCGGCTGGGCCTGGATCGGCGGCGGGGCGCTGCTGTTCCTGCTGGGCATCCTTGACCCCGGCCGCCCCAAGCCCCGCCCGGTTACAGCGTCGCGTTGGTAGCCCCGCCGTCGAGCAGGATGTTCTGCCCGACAATGAAGCCCGCGTGTTGCGAACACAGGAAGGCGCAGGCTGCGCCGAACTCGGCCGGGGTGCCGTAACGGCCGACCGGGATGGTGGCGGCGCGTTCCTCGATCGCCTGTTCCATCGTGATCCCGCGCGCCTTGACCACCGCCTTATCCAGCGCGATGGCGCGGTCGGTGGCATGGATGCCGGGCAGAAGGTTGTTGATCGTGACCCCCTTCCCCGCCACCTGCCGCGCGGTCCCGGCGACAAAGCCGGTCAGCCCCGCCCGGGCCGAGTTCGACAGGCCCAGCACCGCCACCGGCGACTTGACCGAGACGCTGGTGATGTTCACCACCCGGCCCCAGCCCTGCGCCATCATCCCCGGCAGGACTGCCTGCATCAGCGCGATGGGGGTCAGCATGTTGGCATCCAGCGCCTTGAGGAAATCCTCGCGCCCCCAATCTGACCACATGCCGGGCGGCGGGCCGCCCGCATTGGTAACCAGGATGTCGAAGGGCCCCTTTGCCAGCACGGCCGCGCGGCCCGCTTCCGTGGTAATATCGGCGGCCACCGCCACCACATTGACCTGATGCCGCGCCCGGATCTCGGCGGCCGCGGCCTCCAGCGCCTCGGCGCCGCGGGCGTTCATGACCAGATCCACGCCCGCCTCGGCCAAAGCCTCGGCACAGCCCCGGCCCAGCCCCTTGGACGAGGCGCAGACCAGCGCCCGCTTTCCCGCAATCCCCAGATCCATCCGCAAACCCTCCTGCTTTGGCGGCAAGCCTAGCAGCCAAGGCCGCAAGGGCAAGACGCGCATCTGTTGCGGGCAGGCCCGGCGCAAGCTATTGGGGGCGTCATGTCGAACCGTGCCCCCCTTCCGCCCGAAATCGCCCGCCGCCGGACCTTCGCGATCATCGCGCACCCCGACGCCGGGAAAACCACGCTGACCGAAAAGTTCCTGCTGTTCGGCGGCGCGATCCAGATGGCCGGCCAGGTCCGCGCCAAGGGCGAGGCGCGGCGCACGCGGTCGGACTTCCTGAAGATGGAACAGGACCGCGGCATCTCGGTCTCCGCCTCGGCGATGAGCTTCGACTTCCGCCAGTACCGTTTCAACCTGGTCGACACGCCCGGCCACAGCGACTTCTCCGAGGACACCTACCGGACCCTTACCGCCGTCGATGCGGCGATCATGGTGATCGACGGGGCGAAGGGCGTGGAAAGCCAGACGCGCAAGCTGTTCGAGGTTTGCCGGATGCGCGACCTGCCGATCCTGACCTTCTGCAACAAGATGGACCGCGAAAGCCGCGACACCTTTTCCATCATCGACGAGATCCAGGAGAACCTGGCCATCGACGTGACGCCCGCCTCCTGGCCGATCGGGTCGGGGCGGGATTTCGTGGGGGCCTATGACCTGCTGCACGACCGGCTGGAGATCATGGACCGCGCCGACCGCAATCGGGTGGCAGAGTCGATCCAGATCAGCGGCGTGGACGATCCGAAACTGGCCGAGCATATCCCGGCCGACCTTCTCGCCAAGTTCCACGAGGAACTGGAGATGGCGCGCGAACTCCTGCCCTCCTTCGACCGGACGGCCTTCCTCAACGGCTCGATGACGCCGATCTGGTTCGGCTCCGCCATCAACTCCTTCGGCGTGAAGGAACTGATGGACGGGATCGGCGAATACGGGCCGGAACCCCAGCCGCAGAAGGCCGCCGAACGCCAGGTCGACCCGGCCGAGCCCGCGGTGACCGGCTTTGTCTTCAAGGTCCAGGCCAACATGGACCCCAAGCACCGCGACCGCGTGGCCTTCGTCCGCCTCGCCTCGGGCCATTTCGAACGCGGCATGAAACTGCATCATGTGCGGTCGAAGAAGCCCATGTCGATCACCAACCCGGTCCTGTTCCTGGCGGCCGACCGCGAACTGGCCGAGGAAGCCTGGGCCGGCGACATCATCGGCATCCCGAACCACGGCCAGCTTCGCATCGGCGACGCGCTGACCGAAGGCGAGAACCTCCGCTTCACCGGCATCCCGAGCTTTGCGCCGGAACTGCTGCAGACCATCCGCGCACTCGACCCGATGAAGGCCAAGCACCTGGAAAAGGCCTTGACCCAGTTCGCCGAGGAAGGCGCGGCCAAGGTCTTCAAGCCGATGATCGGCTCGGGCTACATCGTCGGCGTCGTGGGCGCGCTGCAGTTCGACGTGCTGGCCAGCCGGATCGAGCAGGAATATTCCCTGCCCGTCCGCTTCGAGGGGTCGAACTTCACCTCCGCGCGCTGGATCTCCGGCGACAAGGCCGAGATCGAGAAGCTCGTGAACGTCAACAAGGGCCATATCGCGCATGACAGCGACGGGGACCTCGTGTTCCTGACCCGCCTGCAATGGGACATCGACCGCGTGGTGCGCGACTATCCCGGCGTCAAGCTGACCGCCACCAAGGAGATGATGGTCTGAGCGGGTGCCCCGGCAACCTTGACCCCCTGGCCCTTTTGCGCTAAGGGCAAAACTGCGGCCATCACGGGCCGAGACGCCGGGGCGCCCGGAAACTAGCGTCCCATCATTCATGCGGTCCGATACCGCATCCATAGGACGCTAATGACCAAATTCTCCGATCTCGCGCTGGACCCGCGCGTGCTGCAGGCCATCACCGAAGCTGGCTACGAAACCCCCACGCCGATTCAGGCTCAGGCCATCCCCGAGGCGCTGAAAGGCCGCGATGTCCTTGGCATCGCCCAGACCGGCACCGGCAAGACCGCCAGCTTCACGCTGCCGATGATCACGCTCTTGGGCCAGGGCCGCGCCCGCGCCCGGATGCCGCGCAGCCTGGTGCTGGCGCCGACCCGCGAACTCGCCGCCCAGGTGGCCGAGAACTTCGACATCTACGCCAAGCACACCAAGCTGACCAAGGCGCTGCTGATCGGCGGCGTAGCCTTCGGCGAACAGGACAAGCTGATCGACCGCGGCGTCGACGTGCTGATCGCGACGCCCGGCCGTCTGCTCGACCATTTCGAACGCGGCAAGCTCCTGCTCACCGGCGTGCAGATCATGGTGGTCGATGAGGCCGATCGGATGCTCGACATGGGCTTCATCCCGGATATCGAGCGCATCTTCCAGCTGACCCCCTTCACCCGCCAGACCATGTTCTACAGCGCCACCATGGCGCCCGAGATCGAGCGGATCACCAACACCTTCCTGACCAACCCGGCGAAGATCGAGGTTGCGCGGCAGGCCACCACCTCGACCACGATCACGCAAAGCCTGATCGAGGTCACCCCGGCCCGCAAGGACCGCAGCTTCGCCGACAAGCGCGCCGTCCTGCGCGCGCTGATCAAGGCGGAAGGTGAGGCCTGCACCAATGCGATCATCTTCTGCAACCGGAAGATGGATGTGGACGTGGTCGCCAAATCGCTGAAATCGCACGGGTTCAACGCTGCCCCGATCCATGGCGATCTGGCGCAGTCGGAACGGATGAAGACCCTGGACGCCTTCCGCGATGGAACGCTGCACCTGCTGGTCGCCTCGGACGTGGCGGCGCGCGGGCTGGACATTCCGGCCGTCAGCCATGTGTTCAATTTCGACGTGCCCTCGCACCCCGAGGATTACGTCCACCGCATCGGCCGCACCGGCCGGGCCGGGCGTCTGGGCAAGGCCTTCACCATCGCAGTGCCCTCGGACGACAAATACCTGAAGGCAATCGAAAGCCTGATCAAGGCCGAAATTCCCCGTGGCGCACTGCCGGATGGGTTCGAGCCCTCGACCGCCGACAGCCGCCCGGATCGTGCCCCGCGTGAGGATCGCAAGGGCCGCGAACGCAGCCGGAGCCGCGAGCGCGACCGCGACCGCCCGGTCAAGCCGCATGACGAAGTGGCCCCGATGGAGCCGCTGGTCGCCATGCCAAAGGCCGAGGCCGAAACCGAGGAACCCGTGCGCGAGCCGCGTCGCGACGACCGCCGCGAACCCCGCGCCGACCGGAACGACCGCCGCCGCGATGACCGCAGCGAACGTCGCGAGCCCCGGGAAGAACGCCGCGAACCCAGGGATGATCGCCGCGACCACCGCCGCGACCGCGACCTGGGGCCTGCGGTGATCGGCATGGGCGACCATGTGCCGGACTTCATCCTGCGCAGTTTCGCACTGAAAGCCGCCCCGGTCGATGAGACCGAGGACGCGGCCACCGGCAGCGAGGGCTGATTAGCTTCGCTTGACTTCGTCTCCTCTCAGGGAATGTGCCCTGCGAGGAGTGGCGAAGTCATGCCGTCCGGGGAGGGCCGCCCTATTCGGCGACCAGTCGGCTGATCACCACCGTGACCTCGGGCTTCTTGCCGATCTCCTCGACCGAGACCTGACGGACCACGCGGCGAATCTCTTCCTCCAGCTTGTCGTCATCGGCCAGGATCTTGCGGCCCAGCCGGTCCACGACCTGCGCCAGATCACCCTCCAGCGTCTCGGCCAGCGCGCGGCCGCCCCTGCCGGTCGGGGGCAGGCCCATAAGCTCGACCCAAGGCTCGCCCATCGGCTCGTCAGCCTCATCCAGGATCACGGTGACCAGCACATGGCCGTTCAGCGCCATGCGGATCCGGTCGCGGATCACCCCATCCAGCGCGCCGACCTGAGCGGTCCCGTCCAGATAGACGCGGCCGGTTTCGACATATTCCGCCACTTCCGGCACGTCGCCGGTCAGGTCCAGCATCGTCCCGTTTGGCGCAACAGCGGCGGCGATGCCGCTTTCGGTGGCGATCCGGGCATGTTCCGACAGGTGCCGGTGTTCGCCATGCATCGGGATCAGCATGTCGGGCAGGATCAGCCGGTGGACATGTTCCAGGTCCGGCCGGTTGGCATGGCCGGAAACATGGTATTTGCCGTTCTGGTCATCCAGGACGTTGACCCCCATTTCGGAGAACGCGTTCCAGACCCG
The DNA here is from genome assembly GCA_046569765.1 of Alphaproteobacteria bacterium. GTDB lineage: Bacteria > Pseudomonadota > Alphaproteobacteria > Rhodobacterales > Rhodobacteraceae > Tabrizicola. The sequence continues at coordinate 38,049 of JBKHWC010000014.1, forward strand.
GATCACGTCGCGCTCGTTGCCAGGGATGGTGCGCGAGGAAAACAGGAAGGTGTCGCCCTCCTTCATCTCCAGCCCCAGATACTTGCCCCGGCTGAGCTGTGCGCTGGCCGCCCGACGTTCGCCTTGCGACCCGGTGACCAGCAGCATCAGGTTGCGCCGCGGCACCTCCAGCGCCTCTTCCGGGGTCACGGTCTTGGGGAAACCCGAAAGCACCGCCGCCTGTTCCGAAGCGAGGAGCATCCGCTTCATCGACCGGCCCAGGACGCAGATCGTCCGGTCCGCGGCCCGTGCGGCCTCGGCCAGGGTCTTCAGCCGCGCGACGTTCGAGCCGAAGGTGGTCGCCACGACCATGCCGGTGCAGCCCCGGATCAGTTCTGTCAGCGGTTCGGCAAGGGTGGATTCCGACCTGCCCGGGTGGGTGGAAAAGACGTTGGTCGAATCGCAGGTCATCGCCTTGACCGGCTTTTCCGCCACGATCTCGGCAAAGCGGGTATCATCCCAGGCCTCGCCGACCACGGGGTTGTGGTCGATCTTGAAATCGGCCGAATGGAAGATCCGCCCTGCCGGGGTGTCGATCACCAGGGCCGAGCTTTCCGGGATCGAATGGCTGACCGGAACGAATTGCACCTTGAACGGCCCGACCTCAATCGTATGCGGCCGCGCCTCGACCGCGACGATCTGGTCCAGCGGCAGGCCCGCTTCCTCGAACTTCAGGCCGCCAATGGTGGCGGTGAACTTGCGGGCATAGACCTTCTTCTGGAGCTGCGGCCAAAGATGCGGCAGGGCGCCGATATGGTCCTCATGCGCATGGGTGATGAAGATCGCCTCAAGCCGGTCCAGCTTGTCATGCAGCCAGCTGACATCGGGCAGGATCAGGTCCACGCCGGGCGAGGTGTCCATGTCGGGGAAGGCCACGCCCAGATCGACCAGGATCAGCCTCTCCTTCCCCTTCGGCCCATAGCCGTAGACATAGGAGTTCATGCCGATCTCGCCGGCGCCGCCGAGGGGAAGATAGATAAGGCGGTTCATGCGTGTTCCTTGTTGTAGTCGTTGATCAGGACGAGACCATGCATGGTCAGGTCGTCCTCGATGCTGTCAAATAGCTCTGTTCCCTGCGCGAAAAGAGAGGCGAGACCTCCTGTCGCGATCACTTTCATCGGTCGGTCGCGTTCGCGCCGCACTTCGCGCACGATGCCTTCGATCAGGCCGACATAGCCCCAATACACGCCGGACTGCATGCAGGCCACCGTATTCGTGCCAATCGCCTTGGCGGGCTTGGCCACGTCTACATGAGGCAGGGCGGCGGCGGCCATGTGCAGGGCCTCGAGGCTGAGGTTGACGCCCGGCGCGATGACCCCGCCGATATAGGCGCCGTCGTGGTCCACGACGTCGAAGGTGGTGGCAGTGCCGAAGTCGACGACGATCAGGTCGCCACCATGCCGGTCGAATCCCGCCACCGTGTTCACCAGCCGGTCCGGGCCAACCGTGGTGCCCTGGTCGACGCGCGGGGCCACCGGCAGCCTGCAGTCGGGTTTGCCGACAACCAGCGGGCGGCAGTTGAAGTAGCGGTCACAAAGGACGCGCAGGTTGAAGACGACGCGGGGCACGGTGGAGGAGATGATCGCCTCGGTGATCGTCGCTTCTGTCTTCTTCAGGGTCATCAGGGTCGACAGCCAGACGAAATATTCGTCGGCCGTGCGCTTGTGGTCGGTGGCGATGCGCCAGGTGGCCAGGAAGCGCGCGCCGTCCCAGATCGCGAAGACGGTGTTCGTGTTGCCGCAGTCGATGGCGAGAAGCATGGGCGTGTGTCTCGGGGTTCAGCGGCGGACCGGGGGTTTCACACCCCCGGACCCCCGTGGGATATTTGGACAAAGATGAAAGTCGGGGTCAGAAGAACACTTCGGCGGCAGGGATGGCAAGGGTTCCGGCCTGGGTGCGGAGGACGAGGCTGCCCTGGGGGTCGATGGTCTCAAACGTGCCGTCCCGGGTCTCGGTCCCGGTGCGCGCGCGGATCGGCTGGCCGAGGCGGGCGGCATGGGTGAGCCAGGCCGCGCGGAGGGGGGCGAAGCCTTCAGCGCGGAACGTCGTCTCCCAGCGGTCGTAGGCGGGGGCGAGGGCATCGAGGAAGGCCTTGGGCGTGATCCTGAGGCCGGTTTCCTGGAGCAGGGATACGGGCGGGACGGCTCCGGCTTCGACCTGAGACGGATCGGGCGCGGCAAGCAGGTTGACGCCAATGCCGATGCAGAGAACCGGGTCGGGGCCGTTCAATCCCTGCGACTCCAGAAGGATGCCGGCGATCTTGCCGCCGTTGCAGAGGACATCGTTCGGCCATTTCAGGGCGAAGCTGGTGCCGAGGCCAGTGAGTTGCACGAAGGCTTCGCGCAGCGCGAGGGCGGCGGCGAAGGACCGCAGCGCCACCGTCTCGGGCGGTTCGGTCGGTTTCAGGACCAGGGTGCCGTGGAAATTGCCGCGCGGGCTGGTCCAGGGCCGGGCGCGGCGGCCGCGGCCCGCTGTTTGCAGATCGGCGAGGATCCAGGTCGGCCCCGGCAGGCTGGCCGCCCGCCGGAAGCCCTCGGCATTGGTGCTGTCGATCTCGGGCAGGGTGATGCGCCCTGCCCCGCCGACCGGAACCGCCTTACCGGACAAGCGCTTCGGCGGCTATGGCGGCCGCAGGCTCGATGCCGAAGAGGTTGATCACCCCCAGCACCATGATCGCGGCCACGCCCACCAGCATCGCCCATTGCACCGGGGCCATGCGGCTGTCGACCGGCTCCTGCTCGGCGCCGAAGTACATGAAGTAGACGATGCGCAGGTAGTAGAAGGCCCCGATCACCGAGGCGATGGCGCCCGCGACGGCAAGCCAGACCCAACCCGCGTCGACGGCGGCTTTCAGGACGTAGAACTTGCCGAAGAAGCCAACCATCGGCGGCACGCCCGCCAGCGAGAACAGAAGAACCAGCATGGCCAACGCCTTCAGCGGTTCCTTCCTCGCGAACTGGTTCAGGCCGGCGATGTCGCTGACCGGACGACCGTCACGCTCCATCGACAGGATGAAGGCGAAGGTGCCAACGTTCATGGTGACGTAGATCGCCATGTAGATCAGCGTCGCCTGCACCCCGTAGGCAGTGCCGACGCTCAGGCCGATCAACGCATAGCCCATGTGGGCGATCGAGGAATAGGCCATCAGCCGCTTGATGTCGCGCTGGCCGATCGCCGCCACGGCGCCGAGGAACATCGACACCACCGCCAGCGCCGCCAGAACCTGGCCCCATTGGCCGGGGATGCCGCCAAAAGCGTCTTGCGCCAGCCGCGCGATCAGCGCCATGGCGGCGACCTTGGGCGCGGTGGCGAAGAAGGCCGTCACCGGGGTCGGCGAGCCCTCATACACATCGGGCGTCCACATGTGGAAGGGCGCGGCCGAGACCTTGAAGGCAAGGCCCGCCAGCATGAACACCAGGCCGAACAGCAGGCCCAGCGGCACGCCGTCCTGCACCGTCGACAGGATCCCCACGAACTGTGTCGTCCCGGCGTAGCCATAGACCAGAGAGGCGCCGTAGAGCAGCAGGCCCGAAGACAGCGCGCCGAGGACGAAATACTTCAGACCGGCTTCAGAGGACTTTGCGCTGTCACGGCGCAGCGAGGCCACGACGTAAAGCGACAGCGACTGGAGCTCGAGCCCCATGTAAAGCGTGATCAGGTCGGCGGAGGAGACCATGACCATCATCCCGATCACCGCGAGGGTGACGAGGACCGGATATTCGAAGCGCAGCAGCTCACGCCGGGTCATATAGTCCTGGCTCATCACCAGCACCGCCGCGGCGGAGAGCAGGATGGTCACCTTGGCGAAGCGAGCGAAGGGGTCGTCGACAAAGAGGCCGTTGAACACCAGCCGCTCCCCCGCCCCGGCGCCACCGATGAAAAGCGCCAGCGCCACGAACAGGCCCGCCGTCAGCCAGACCAGCAGCGGGGCCAGCTTGTCCTTGGTGGTGTAGACGGCCACCATCAGCGCGGCCATCGCATAGCCGGCCAGCACGATCTCGGGCATCAGGGTCTGGAAATCGGCGGAAGTCATTCCGAATGTCCTTCGTTCAGGGCCAGCTCGGTGCCCTCTGCGGGCAGCGCGGCGTGGTAGTCGGTGATCAGCGCCTCAACCGAGGGGCCGATGATGTCGGTCACCAGGCTGGGATAGACACCAAGGATCAGGGTCATGGCGATCAGGGGGGCGAAGATCGCCTTCTCGCGGCCAGACATGTCGGTGATGGACTTCAGCGCCTCCTTGATCAGGTCGCCGAAGACGACCCGGCGGTAGAGCCAGAGCGCATAGCCCGCCGACAGGATCACGCCGGTGGCGGCCACTGCGGCGACCCAGGTGTTGACCTGGAAGATGCCCATCAGCGTCAGGAACTCGCCGACGAAGCCCGAGGTGCCCGGCAGGCCCACGTTCGCCATGGTGAAGAACATGAAGACCAGCGCATAGGCCGGCATCCGGTTCACCAGGCCGCCGTAGGCATCGATCTCGCGCGTGTGCATCCGGTCGTAGATGACGCCGACGCAAAGGAAGAGCGCGCCGGAGATGAAGCCGTGGCTCAGCATCTGGAAGATCGCCCCATCAACGCCCTGCTGGTTCGCGGCGAAGATGCCCATGGTGACGTAACCCATATGGGCGACCGACGAATAGGCGATCAGCTTCTTCATATCGGTCTGCGCCAGCGCCACCAGCGAGGTGTAGACGATGGCGATTGCCGACATCCACAGCACCACGGGCGCCAGCACGTCCGACCCCACCGGGAACATCGGCAGCGAGAAGCGCAGGAAGCCGTAGCCGCCCATCTTCAGAAGGATCGCGGCCAGCACCACGGACCCGGCGGTGGGCGCCTGAACGTGGGCATCGGGCAACCAGGTGTGGACCGGCCACATCGGCATCTTCACGGCGAAGGACGCGAAGAAGGCCAGGAACAGCATGGTCTGCAACCCGCCCACGACCTGGAAGCCGAGCAGGCTGAACGTCTCGGACCCGAAGTCATGCGCCAGCAGCCTCACGATGTCGGTCGTCCCCGCATCCAGATACATCGCGATCATCGCGACCAGCATCAGGACCGAGCCGAGGAAGGTATAAAGGAAGAACTTGAACGCCGCATAGATGCGGTCCTTGCCGCCCCAGATCCCGATAATCAGGAACATCGGGATCAGCCCGGCTTCGAAGAACAGGTAGAACAGCACCAGGTCCAGCGCCATGAACACGCCAAGCATCAGCGTCTCCAGCACCAGGAAGGCGATCATGTATTCCTTGACGCGATGCTCGACGCTCCAGCACGACCAGATGGTGATCGGCATCAGGAACGTGGTCAGCATCACGAACAGGATCGAGATCCCGTCGACGCCCATCTTGTAGGTCAGGCCAAGGATCCACTCCCGCTCTTCGACGAACTGGAAGCCGGTGTTCGACGGGTCGAAGCGGATCAGGACGAAGAGCGAGATCAGGAAGGTGGCCGAGGTGGTGAAGAGCGCAAGCCACTTAGCCCCGTTGCGGGCCGCCGTGTCGTCGCCGCGCATGAAGAGCGCCAAGATGATCGCCGCGACCAGCGGCAGGAAGGTGATGATCGAGAGGAGTTGGTTTTCCATGGTGCGCGCCCCTTACTTCGCGCCGCCGAACAGCGTCATCCAGGTGACGAGGATCACGATCCCCAGCACCATCGCGAAGGCATAGTGGAACAGGTAGCCGGACTGCGCGCGGCCTGCGAGGCGGGTGAAGAAGGGGATGATCCCCATCGCCACCCCGTTGAGCGACCCGTCAATGACCTTGCCGTCGCCCTTCTTCCACAGGAAGCCCCCCAGCCACTTGGCCGGGCGGACGAAGATCACGTCATAAAGCTCGTCGAAGTACCACTTGTTCAGAAGGAACAGGTAGAGCGGGCGCTGCTGCGCGGCCAGGCGGCGCGGCAGGCTCGGGTCCTTGATGTAGAACAGCCAGGCCAGGGCGAAACCGATCAGCATCGCGACGAAGGGCGCGACCTTGACCCAGGTCGGCACCAGGTGCGCCGCGTTGATGATCGTGGTCGGCGCATGTTCCGCCTTGGCGGCCTTCTCGGCGTCGAGGCGACTGTCGACGACGGCCTGTTCCTCGGGCGTGAAGGGCAGCATCACCAGCGCACCCTTGGGTGCGACGCCTGCGGCATGTCCCTCGGCCGCTTGATCCGCGGCCGGGGCGGCCTCGGTCGTGGTGGTCTCGGCCGCTGCGGCCTCTGTCCCGTGATCGGCGGCGGCGGTCTCGCCGTGCGCCTCGCCGTGGGCGACTTGCTCCATTCCGAACCAGTCGCGGACCGCGGTCTCGTCGCCGAAGAAGACCTTGTACCAGAGCATGCCCGAGAAAATCGCGCCCAGGGCCAGGACACCCAGCGGGATCAGCATGACCATCGGGCTTTCGTGCGGCTCATGGTGGCCGTGGTCGTCATGGCCGTGGCCATGTGCATCATGCCCATGCGCGCGGCTTTCCCCGAAGAAGGTCAGGAACATCAGGCGCCAGGAATAGAAGCTGGTGAAGCAGGCCGCGATCACGAGCAGCCAGAAGGCGAAGTCCGAGCCAACCCAGGCAGACTCGATCACCGCGTCCTTCGAGAGGAACCCGGCAAAGCCGTAATGCGTCAGCGGGATGCCTACGCCAGTGATGGCCAGCGTGCCGATCAGCATGGCCCAGAAGGTCAACGGGATCTTCTTCCGCAGGCCGCCATAGTTGCGCATATCCTGCTCATGATGCGTCGCATGGATCACCGAGCCCGCGCCCAGGAACAGCATGGCCTTGAAGAAGGCGTGAGTGAACAGATGGAACATCGCCACCGAATAGACGCCCACGCCTGCCGCCACGAACATGTAGCCCAGTTGCGACATCGTCGAATAGGCGATCACGCGCTTGATGTCGTTCTGTACCAGACCAATGGTCGCCGCGACAAAGGCGGTCAGCGCGCCAAGGACGGTGATGAAGGCCAGCGCCTGGGGCGCGTATTCATAGACCGGCGACATCCGGCAGACGAGGAAGACCCCCGCCGTCACCATCGTCGCGGCGTGGATCAGGGCGGACACCGGCGTCGGGCCCTCCATCGCGTCCGGCAACCAGGTGTGCAGGAAGAGCTGCGCCGATTTCCCCATCGCGCCGATGAACAGCAGGAAGCCCACCAGGTTCGCCGCGTTCCACTCGGTCCAGAGGAAGGTCAGGTTCGTCTCGGCCAAGGACGGGGCGGCGGCGAAGACATCGTCGAAGCGGATCGAGTCGGTCAGGTAGAAGAGAGCGAAGATGCCAAGCGCAAAGCCGAAGTCGCCGACGCGGTTGACGATGAAGGCCTTCATCGCCGCCGCATTGGCCGAGGCCTTGCGATAGTAGAAGCCGATCAGCAGGTAGGACGCGACGCCCACGCCCTCCCAGCCGAAGAACATCTGGACCAGGTTGTCACTGGTCACCAGCATCAGCATCGAGAAGGTGAAGAACGACAGATAGGCGAAGAAGCGGGCCTTGTAATGCTCGCCCTCGTGCCAATTGTCGTCATGCGCCATGTAGCCGAAAGAGTAGAGGTGAACGAGCGCCGACACGCTGTTCACCACGACCAGCATGATCGCGGTCAGCCGGTCCAGCCGGATCGCCCATTCGCTGCCCATCGTTCCGGACTCGATCCAGCGCATGATGACGATGCGCTGCGTCTCGCCGTCGAAGGTGAGGAAGATCTGCCAACTGAGAGCGGCCGCCAGGAAAACGAGCGCCGTGGTTATGACCTGCCCGGCCTTCTCGCCGATCAGACGCCAGCCGAAGCCGCAGATGAGGGCCCCGACCAGAGGCGCGAAGAGGATGATCGTTTCCATCTGGTCAGCCTTTCATCACGTTCACGTCTTCCACCTCGATCGTGCCGCGGTTGCGGAAGAACACGACCAGGATGGCAAGACCGATCGCAGCCTCGGCGGCGGCGACGGTCAGGACGAACATGGTGAAGACCTGCCCCACCAGATCGCCCGAGAAGGAGGAGAAGGCGACGAGGTTGATGTTGACCGCCAGAAGCATCAGTTCGATCGACATCAGGATGACGATCACGTTCTTCCGGTTCAGGAAGATCCCGAAGATCCCGATGACGAACAGCGCCGCGGCCACCGTCAGGTAATGTTCAAGTCCCACCATCTCTCGTTCCCTCTTGGGCTCTGTCGGCCCCGATTTCATTGGCCTTGCGGCCGCAATTCCGTAGGTCGGGCTTCAGACCGACTCGCTCAAAGACCCTGCCCCGGCTTGACGTCCTTAAGCTCCATCGCCTTGGCCGGGTCGCGCCACATCTGCTGCAACACGTTCTGCCGCTTCACGTCCTTGCGGTGGCGCAGCGTCAGAAGGATCGCGCCGATCATCGCGACCAGCAGGATCAGGCCCGAAAGCTGGAACAGCAGGAAGTAGCGATCATAGATCAAGAGACCCAGGGCGCGGGTGTTCTCCATCTCGGTCGGAGCGGGGGCCACCGCCTGCCGCAGCCCCTCGGCCCCGTCGGCCACGGTCCAGACGCCGATGCCGATCGCGATCTGCATCAACAGAACCACGCCGATCAAGAGACCCAGCGGCATGTAGCGCGCCAGTTCCCCCTTCAGCACGGCGAAGTCGATGTCCAGCATCATCACCACGAACAGGAACAGCACCGCCACGGCGCCGACGTAGACGATCGCCAGCAGCATCGCCACGAACTCGGCCCCGAGCATCACGAAGAGGCCCGAGGTCGACAGGAACGCCAGGATCAGCCACAGCACCGAATGTACCGGGTTTCGCGACAGGGTGACCATCAGGCCGGCCGTCACCGTGATCACGGCGAACATGTAGAAGGCAAAGCTGAAGACGGTCATGCGTCTTTCTCCTCGGTCTCGGCGAAGACAGCCTGAGCAATCTCAAGCGCCTTCTGCATGGCGGGCAGCCCGCCGAACATGGACATCTGCCAGATCACTTCCGCGATCTCGCGTTTGGTGGCCCCGGCGGCCAACCCGTTCTTGATCGTCATCCGCAGCTGCGGCTCTCCCACCGGGCCAAGCACGGTCAGCGCCGCGATGGTGACGAGAAACCGGGTCCGCGCATCCAGCCCTTCCGGGTTGAAGGTCTTGCCGAACCACATCTCCAGCAGTTCCTTCGGCATCGCCGGAAAGAACTTTTCCATCGCCTTCGCGTCGAAATTCTCCATGCCCGGCATGAAGGCGTGGGCCATCTTCTGGCCCTGCTCCATCCAGGCGGCAAACATCTTGGCGAGGTCTTCGGTCATCAGCGGTAGGGCGCGTCGAGTTCGAGGTTGCGGGCGATCTCGGCCTCCCAGCGGGCGCCGTTCTCCAAGAGTTTTTCCTTGGTGTAGAACAGCTCTTCCCGGGTCTCGGTCGAGAATTCGAAGTTCGGGCCTTCGACGATGGCATCCACGGGGCAGGCTTCCTGGCAGAAGCCGCAGTAGATGCACTTGGTCATGTCGATGTCATAGCGCGTGGTGCGGCGGCTGCCGTCCTCACGCGGTTCGGCGTCGATGGTGATCGCCTGGGCCGGGCAGACCGCCTCGCACAGCTTGCAGGCGATGCAGCGTTCCTCGCCGTTCGGATAGCGGCGCAGCGCATGTTCGCCGCGGAAACGGGGCGACAGCGGCCCCTTCTCATGCGGGTAGTTCAGCGTCGATTTCGGCGCGAAGAAGTACTTCATCCCCAGCGCGAAGCCCTTGATGAAGTCCGTCAGCAGGAAATAGCGCGTCGCGCGGTTCCAGTCGATGTTCGCCATCATCAGCCTCCAATCGTCCAGCGGGCCCAGAAGCCGCCGAGCACTTCGAATTTCGCCAGGAACGCCACGATCACGACCCAGGCCAGCGACATCGGCAGGAACACCTTCCAGCCGATCCGCATCAGCTGGTCATAGCGGTAGCGGGGGACGATGGCCTTCACCATGGCGAAGAGGAAGAAGAAGAACCACATCTTCGCCACCATCCACCACCAGCCGTCAGCCAGGCCGGGGATCGGCGAGAGCCAGCCGCCGAAGAACAGCAGGCTGATCAGCGCGCACATCAGGAAGATGGCGATATATTCGCCCGCCATGAAGAGAAGGTAGGGGGTCGAGGAATATTCCACCATGAACCCGGCCACGAGTTCGGATTCCGCTTCCGGCAGGTCGAAGGGCGGGCGGTTCGTCTCGGCCAGCGCGCTGATGAAGAACAGCGCGACCATCGGCAGGTGCGGCAGCCAGTACCAGTTGAACAGGCCCCAGTCCCCGTCCTGCGCGGCCACGATGGCCCCGAAGTTCATCGCGCCGGTCGAGAGGATCACACCGATGATGATCAGGCCCAGCGACACCTCGTAAGAGATCATCTGCGCTGCCGACCGCAGCGACCCAAGGAAGGCGTATTTCGAGTTCGACGCCCAGCCGCCCATGATCACGCCGTAAACCTCCAGCGACGACACGGCGAAGACGAACAGGATCGCCACGTTGATGTTGGCCAGCACCCAGCCGTCATCGAACGGGATCACCGCCCAGGCGAGGATCGCCAGCACGAAGCTCAGCATCGGCGCCAGGAAGAACACCGGCCGGTCGACGCCCGCCGGGATCACGATCTCCTTGACGACATATTTCAGCGCGTCCGCCACCGATTGCAGCAGGCCGAACGGCCCCACCACGTTCGGGCCGCGCCGCATCTGCACGGCGGCCCAGATCTTCCGGTCGCCGTAGACAAGGAACAAGAGGCTGATCATCACGAAGGCCACGATCAGCAGCGACTGCGCCGCGATCAGCACCGCCGTTCCGAACCCCGTGGCAAGAAACCCGTCCATGTCAGTCCCTCATCCTCAAACCGTCGGTATTCCAAGCTCTGCACATTCCGTCACCGCCACTTTGGCGTCGATGGTGCGCAGGCCCTCGGGCAGGCCGGGCGAGATCAGATAGACCGCGTCCCCGTACCATGCCCTGCCTTCCTTCCTCACGATGGTCCGCACCTGGCGGGCGAACCCGTAACCCCGATCCAGCGCATATTGCGCCGCCGCACAGCGCCCGTAGGCCTCGACGTCGGACTGGTCCTTCGCGCCGCGCATCGCGACCGAGAAGCTGACCAGGTCGTCGTCCAGGAGGATCGTCTGTATCCCTTCGTACACCGGCTGGCCGCGACCCTCTGACACCTCTCCGGCAGGCGCGCAAGCCCCCAGCGCCGCGGTCGCGGTGCCAAGGGTCGCCAGAAGGGTCAGCGGGTGCTGCATCGTCTACTCCGCCGCCAGCGCCGGGGTGGCCCGCGCCTTGGCCATGGCGCTGAGTTCCGCCATCACGGCCGAGGCCCGCGCGATCGGGTTCGTCAGGTAGAAGTCCTTGATCGCATTTCGGAACGTGGCCTTGCCAAGGTGCTTCATCTCCACCGGCTGAAGCGGATTCTCGGCCACCTCGTCGACCTGGCCCAGAACCGGATGCGCCTTGACCAGCGCGGCCCGCAGTTGCGCCAGCGAATCCCACGGCAGTTGCGCCCCAAGTTCCGCCGAAAGCGCGCGCAGGATCGCCCAGTTCTCCTTCGCCTCACCGGGGGCAAACCCGGCGCGGAAGGCCAGTTGCGGGCGACCCTCGGTGTTGACGAACAACCCGTTTTCCTCGGTCCAGGCGGCTCCCGGCAGGATGATGTCAGCGCGGTTCGCGCCCCGGTCGCCATGCGACCCCTGATAGATCACGAAAGGCGCATTCGCGCCGTCCCGGGTGATCTCGACCTCGTCCGCGCCGAGGTTGTAGATGACCTGAGCGCCCTCGACCGCCATGGCAAGCCCGCCCTCGGTCACCGCGCCCACGTCCATCGCGCCGACGCGCGACGCGGCCGTGTGCAGGATCAGCAGTTTCGCGCCGCGCACTTCCGCGATCCGCATGGCATGGGCCAGCACCGCCTCGCCATCCGCCTCGTTGATCGCGCCCTGGCCGACGATCACCACGCCCGGCTTGGCATCCGGCGGGGCAGCTTCGGCGGTCTTCACATGATCCGCCAGCGCGGCCCGGTCGGTGCCGATGTGGTGGTAGTCATAGGTCAGGTCCGCTGCCTGGCCGATCAGCCCCACCACCGCGCCATGGGTCCAGGCCTTGCGGATCCGCGCGTTCAGGACGGGGGCCTCCAGGCGCGGGTTCGTCCCGATCAGCAGGATGCCGCCCGCCGTATCGATATCCTCGATCCGCGCCGTGCCCGCATAGGCCGAGCGGTTCCCCGCCACCAGCTTCGCGCCATCCGTGCGACATTCGATCTTGCCGCCCAGGCCTTCGACCAGCTGCTTCAGGCTGAACACCGCCTCGACCGGGGCCAGATCGCCGACCAGCGCGGCGACCTTCTTGCCCTTCATCGCCTCGGCAGCGCGGGTCAGCGCCTCGCCCCAGCCTGCCTTCCGCAGCTTGCCGTTCTCGCGCACATAGGGCGTGTCCAGCCGCTGGCGACGCAGCCCGTCCCAGACGAAACGGGTCTTGTCGGAAATCCATTCCTCGTTCACGCCATCATGGTTGCGCGGCAGGATACGCATGACCTCACGGCCCTTGGTGTCGACGCGGATCGACGACCCCAGCGCGTCCATCACATCCACGGTTTCGGTCTTGGTCAGCTCCCACGGCCGCGCCGTGAAGGCATAGGGCTTCGAGGTCAGCGCGCCCACCGGGCAGAGGTCGATGATGTTGCCCTGCAGGTTCGAATCCAGCGTCATGTTCAGGTAGCTGGTGATCTCGGCATCCTCACCCCGGCCGGTCTGGCCCATCTGGGTGATCCCGGCGACCTCGGTCGTGAAGCGGACACAGCGGGTGCAGCTGATGCAGCGCGTCATCGCGGTCTTGACCAGCGGGCCAAGGTTCAGGTCCTCGGAGGCGCGCTTGGGTTCCCGGTAGCGCGAGAAGTCCACGCCATAGGCCATCGCCTGGTCCTGCAGGTCGCACTCGCCGCCCTGGTCGCAGATCGGGCAATCCAGCGGGTGGTTGATGAGCAGGAACTCCATCACCCCTTCGCGGGCCTTCTTCACCATCGGCGACTTGGTCTTGACGACCGGCGCCTGCCCCTCGGGACCGGGGCGCAGGTCGCGCACCTGCATCGCACAGGACGCCGCCGGCTTCGGCGGGCCGCCCACGACCTCGACCAGACACATCCGGCAGTTGCCGGCGATCGACAGGCGTTCATGATAACAGAAGCGCGGGATCTCGATCCCAGCGACTTCCGCCGCCTGGATGATGGTCATCGCGCCATCGACCTCGACCTCGATCCCGTCGATGTTGATTTTCTTGAGGTTGGTCATGGCCTTACTCCGCCGTCCCTTGCTTGCAGCGGCAGAAAGTCGCCGCTGCGCATCCGTGATACATGTCCTGACCTGCGGTCATTTCTTCGACCTCAACAGGTAGCCGATCAGGCTTTCCTTCGCGATTTCCGCTTCGCCGACGGCGCAATAGGCCTCGGGCTTGCCCGGCTCGGCGCCCGCGGCCTTCAGCCACTCGGCCGCCTCGGCCTTGAATTTCGCCTTCTCCACGTCCGAGGTTACGAACTCGCGCACGACAGAGGAGGAATAGCCCTGCTGCAGCGCATAGTCGCGCAGCTTGTTCAGCTCGCCCAGGGCGCGCAGCTTGCGGGCTTCGATCGTCGGGCAATTGTCGGCAATGGCGTCGCCGATGAAGCCCTGCAACAGCCGCTCGCGGATCACCGGCTCTTCGTTGATCGGCACCAGCGCATGGGCCGGGGCGGCAAGGGCTGCGGTCAGGGTCAGGGTCAGAATGAACGGGCGCATCAGGGCCTCCTTGGCTGCTCGTAGCCCGGAGATGGGGGCAAAGCCCCTTGATATGCCATGACAAACCGCCCCGTTCAGGGCCTTGTGACCGGGGATGAACGGATTCGTCATGCGCAGCCCTCCGGGTAGACCCATTCGCCCGTCGCCCGGTCGAAACGGTCGTAGATCGAGACGTTCACCCGCCCGCCGCAGGCCGCATCCGCCGCCTTCCGGGCGAGGGCCCCTTCCCACATCTGGAACGGCTGGCCCGCATTCGTGACCCGCACAGGCTCACGCACTGCGGGAACGGACGGAGCCGTTGCCACGCAGGCCGCCTGGGCAAGGGTTACGGAAAGGACCAGCGCCATCCGCATCACTCCGCCGCGACCGCGCTGATCCGGCCGGTGCGCTTGGCCTTGATCCGGTCCTCGATCTCGTCGCGGAAGGCGCGGATCAGGCCCTGGATCGGCCAGGCGGCTGCATCGCCCAGGGCGCAGATCGTGTGGCCCTCGACCTGCTTGGTCACCGACAGAA
>JBKHWC010000015.1:0-51966 GCA_046569765.1 Alphaproteobacteria bacterium
GAAACGGTGGCAAGGAAGATCGCGGCCGCGGTGCAGGCGCTGGGCGTGGGCCGCTTCGACATGAAATACGCGACCGGGCCTGTTCCCCATGGCGATCTGATGGACTGCATCCGGCTTTATGGCGAGCGGGTGATCCCGATGGTGCACGACATGCTGGCCGACAAGGCTGCCTGACACGAGGATAGGGTGGGCGATCACGCCCACCCTACGCTTGCCCCTCAGGCCCCAAGATGGCGCTTGCCCCGTTGGGCGGCGATCTGCATCTGGCGCTGGCGCTCGCGGAACCGGGCGCGATCCGTTTCCGAATAGTCGTTCACACAGGCCGGGCAGCAGACACCTTCCTCGTAGGAGGGATGCTGCCGATCCGCCTCGGTTACCGGACGACGACAGGCGCCACAGGTGCCAAGGCCACCGGGCACCAGCCCATGGCCGACCGACACCCGATCGTCGAAGACGAAGCACTGGCCCTGCCACAGGCTCTCGGCCTCAGGTACATCCTCGAGATATTTCAGGATGCCGCCTTTCAGGTGGTAGACTTCGTTCAAGCCCTGGCCCAGGAGGTAATTCGTCGACTTCTCGCACCGAATTCCGCCCGTGCAGAACATGGCAATGCGCTTGCCCGCAAAACGCGCGCGGTTTTCCTGCCACCAGGCAGGGAACTCGCCGAAGGCCCGGGTTCCAGGGTCGACCGCGCCCCGGAAGGTGCCGATGGCGACCTCATAATCATTTCGCGTGTCGATCACCACGGTGTCGGAATCGCTGATCAGCGCGTTCCACTCGGCCGGAGCGACATAGTTCCCCACCCGCGCCCGAGGGTCCACCTCCGGCTGGCCCATCGTCACGATCTCGCGCTTCAGCTTCACCTTCATCCGGCCGAAGGGCATCGTCTCATTATGGCTTTCCTTCCACTCCAGCCCAGCGCAGCCCGGCAGCGCCCGGATTGCCGCCAGCGCCGCGTCGATCCCCTCACGCGGGCCAGCGATGGTGCCGTTGATCCCCTCGGGTGCCAGCAGGAGGGAACCCTTGACTCCATGCGCGACGCAGACCTCCAGCAGCCCCGGCTTCAGCGCGGCAGGGTCGGGGAAGCGGGTGAAGTGGTACAGGGCGGCGATGGTCAGCATGCCCCCCCTTTGCGCCCGCCCCGGCCGGAATTCAAGCGCCTCGCTTGACGCAGCCCTTCGCCCGGTCTTACGCAAGGACAGCAGCCCGAGGGAGAGAGCCACCATGAGACCTGCCGCCGAAGCCCTGATCGTGATCGACGTGCAGAACGACTTCTGCCCCGGAGGCGCGCTGGCCGTGGCGGGCGGGGACGAGATCGTGCCCGGCATCAACGCGCTGATGGCCGAGTTCCAGACCATCGTCCTGACCCAGGACTGGCATCCGGCGAACCACCTGTCCTTTGCCGACAACCATCCCGGCGCCGCGCCCTTCTCATTGACCGACATGCCCTATGGCAAGCAGGTGCTCTGGCCCGCGCATTGCGTGCAGGGCAGCAGCGGCGCGGACTTCCATCCGGCGCTCGCCACCGATCCGGCCCAGCTGGTGATCCGCAAGGGCTTTCGCGCCGGGATCGACAGCTACTCGGCCTTCTTCGAGAACGACCGCACCACCCCAACCGGGCTGGACGGGTATCTGAAGAACCGCGGGGTGACGGCGCTTACGCTGGTCGGCCTCGCCACCGACTTCTGCGTCGCCTATTCCGCACTGGACGCAAGGCGGCTGGGGTTTCAGGCCACCATGCGCAGCGATCTGTGCCGGGCCATCGACCTGAACGGCTCACTTGCCGCGGCGCAGGCGCAGATGGCGGCGGCCGGGGTGCAAATGTCGTGATCCGGCGGTCGGCGGCCCTTGTCCTTGCGGTCGTCATCGACGTCGGTGCCGTTTCGGCCGAGGAGCTGTGCCTTGCGGCCCCCTATCAGTCCGGCAACGCCGAGATCGCGGCTCTCATGGCGCTGCTGACCGAGGCGCTGGCGGGCTATCCCTCTCTCGACACGGCGTTTCGTCAAGAGGCTCCATCTTTATGCATCAGCGATGCGCTGTTTCAGGAACAGGGCTATTTCGAGCCGAAAACCAACCGGATCGTCCTGCGCAAAGGGTTGGACCCCGACCTGCAGCTGGCGATCCTGATCCACGAGATCCGGCATCTGGAACAATACAGCCGCGATATCTGCCCAACCACCCAGATGACACTGCCCGATTACGTCCGGCTGCGCCTCGCGCTTGAGGCGGACGCGGCGGCCATCGGGGTCCATATTGCCTGGGACCTGCGCGAAACCGGGCGTCCGGGCCCCTGGGAGCAGCTGCGGACCTGGCCCTCGCATCAGGACCTGACCGCCCGCTATTCCAGCGAGATCGCGGCAGGCGGGGACGAGATCGCAGCCACCGCCGCCACCTATGCCCAGTGGTTCGAGGACCCGGACCGCCGCGCCATCTATGCCTATGCGATCTGCTCCAACTACCTGGATGCGCTGGAACGCGACAACTTTGACGCGGGCCACGGCACGCTGCCGGATGACCTGACCGATCAGGTCTGCGTGATGCCGGATGGCCAACCCTATCCTTGCGTGCTGCCGCCCTGACACACCGGGCCTTGCCTTGCCCCCTGCCGCGGGCGAAAACGAAGATGGCCCAGCAGGGCGCAGGAACAGGGGACCGCCATGGTCGACATCGCCACTCGCGTCTGGAACCACAAGTGGAAGATCGATCCGATCGTGCGGTCGCTGATCGACACCGACTTCTACAAGCTGTTGATGTGCCAGTCGATCTTCCGCAACAAGCCGGACACGACGGTCGTCTTCTCGCTGATCAACCGCTCGACCAAGATCCGTCTCGCCGACCTGATCGACGAGGGTGAGCTGCGCGAACAATTGGACCATGTCCGCTCGCTTGGCCTCAGTCGCGGGGAAAGCACCTGGCTGCGCGGGAACACCTTCTACGGCAAGCGCCAGATGTTCCGCCCAGATTTCATGGAATGGTTCGAGGGGCTGCGCCTGCCCGCCTATCACCTGGAAAAGCGCGACGGCCAGTTCGAGCTGACCTTCGAAGGCGCGTGGCCCGAGGTCATGCTGTGGGAAATCCCCGCGCTTGCCGTGTTGATGGAGCTGCGCAGCCGCGCGGTCCTGAACGAGATGGGGAAGTTCGAGTTGCAGATCCTTTATGCCCGCGCCATGACTCGGCTTTGGGAAAAGATCGAACGGCTGCGCAAGATCGACGGGCTGAAGATCGCCGATTTTGGAACGCGGCGGCGGCACGGGTTCCTGTGGCAGGACTGGTGCGTGCAGGCCATGCAGGAAGGGCTGGGGTCCAAGTTCATCGGGACCTCGAACTGCCGCATCGCCATGCGCCGCGACATCGAGGCGATCGGGACCAACGCGCACGAACTGCCCATGGTCTACAGCGCCCTGGCCAACAGCGAGGATGAACTGCGCCAGGCCCCCTATCGCGTCCTCGCCGACTGGCATGAGGAGCACGATGGCAACCTGCGGATCATCCTGCCCGACACCTATGGCACCGAGGGCTTCCTGAAGAGCGCGCCCGACTGGCTGGCGGGCTGGACCGGGATCCGCATCGACTCAGGCGATCCTTTCGAAGGTGCCGAGATCGCGATCCGCTGGTGGCAAGAGCGTGGCGAGGATCCGCGCGAGAAGCTGGTCATCTTCTCGGACGGGCTGGATGTCGAGAAGATCGAGGAACTTTACGCCCGTTTCCACGGCCGGGTGAAGGTCTCGTTCGGCTGGGGCACCATGTTGACCAACGACTTCCGCGGTCTGGTCCCGGGCGATGCCTTGGCCCCGTTCAGCCTGGTCTGCAAGGCGCAGTCGGCAAACGGACGGCCGACGGTCAAGCTGTCGGACAACCCGGCCAAGGCCACCGGCCCGGCCGCAGAGATCGAGCGGTACCGGCGCATCTTCGGCGTGGGCCCGCAAGAGGTGCAGGAGGTCCTGGTCTAGCCGATCGCGCGCAGGACCAGGAACATCAGCGCCGACAGGATGGCGGTCAGCGGCACGGTGATTACCCAGGCGGCCCCGATCGACAGGACATGTGCCCGACGGACCAGCTTGCGACGGCTCCGCTCCTCGGGCAGCACGGGCTCGCCCTTCTGCAGGTTCAGGGCCCGCGCCTTCCGCTCGGCCTCCCACTCGCGGTAGAAACCGACGCCGAAGACACCGCCCACCGCAATATGGGTCGACGAGACCGGCAGCCCGAGCCACGAGGCGATGATGACCGTGATTGCCGCCGACAGGGCCACGCAATAGGCGCGGATGGGGTTCAGCTTGGTGATCTCTTGCCCCACCATGCGGATCAGCTTGGGGCCGAACAGCATCAGGCCGAAGGATATCCCGAAGGCGCCGATCATCATCACCCACAGCGGAATCGATACCTGAGCAGCCGTGCCTTGATCCTGCACCGCATGGACGATCGCCGCCAGGGGCCCGACCGCATTGGCCACGTCATTCGCGCCATGGGCAAAGGACAAAAGCGCCGCCGACAGGATCAGCGGTACGGCGAACAGCTTTTTCAGCGACTTCTTGCGGTTCTCCATCCCTTCAGACTGGCGCCGGATCACCGGACGCATCGCCAGGGTCGTCGCCACCCCGACCACAAAGCCAATCATCAGGGCACTGCCCAGAGAGACGTCGACCAGCTTCTTCAATCCCTTCATCGCCAGATAGGCTGCGAAGGCCCCGGCCATGATCCCGATCAGCAGGGGCACCCACCGCCGGGCGGCACCGATCTTGTCGGGGACGTCGTTGACCTTGGCCTTGATGAAGGCCAGGAATAACGCCGCGACGACGCCGCCCATGATGGGCGATATCACCCAGCTTGCCGCGATCTGGCCCATGGTGGCCCAGTTCACCGCGCCGAATCCTGCCGCCATGATCCCGGCGCCCATCACCCCGCCGACGATGGAATGTGTCGTCGAAACCGGAGCGCCCATCCAGGTCGCCAGGTTCAGCCACAGCGCGGCCGACACGAGTGCTGCCATCATGGCCCAGACAAAGACTTCGGGCGCTGCCACCGCCTCGGGCGCAACGATCCCGCCCGAGATGGTGTTGACCACGTCGCCACCTGCGATCAGCGCGCCCGCCGTCTCGAACACCACGGCGATCAGGATCGCCCCACCCATAGTCAGCACCTTGGCGCCGACCGCTGGCCCCATGTTGTTTGCGACGTCGTTGGCTCCGATGTTCAGCGCCATATAGGCCCCGAACGCGGCAGCCACGGCGATGACGATGTTGCCCGACTGGTTGCCGGTCAACAGGAAGGCCAGCAGCGCACAAAGCACAACGAAAACAAAGGCGATCCCAGTCGCCACCACCGGCCGGGCGATTGCCGCCGTCGCCGATTCAAGCTGGCTGAAGCGTGCCAGATCCTTGTCCAGCGTCTTCCACTGGTTGACCGGGGGAGTCGTCTGGTCCGTCATGGAATCGTCACGCCTTCGTTACATGGCGCGGTGAATAGCCGTTAGATTACCCTGTCACAAGCGATTCAGCAGCCGCGCGGCGCAGGTGACCGCGCGGTGCAGGTGGCTCTTGTGGATCGGATCGCCCGGAGGAAGCCGCGGCATCGTCCATCCGACCGAGGCCAGGGTCCGCGCCAGGGTGAAGGCCTCCACCATCTCCGCGTCGCTGGTGCCATAGCCGGCCATGAGCGCGTCCCGCAACTGCGGGTGTTCCGGGTGCTCTACCGTCTGCACCAGAGCTGTGCCCAGGTCGTGCAGGCGGAAGCCAAAGCCCGAATCATCGAAGTCGATCAGAGATACAGAACGTCCGTTCACTAATACGTTTTCGCGCAGCACGTCGGCGTGGATCAGCCCGATCTCGCCCCCCAGCCTTTCGCGCAAGGCATCCCGGGCCCGGATCAGCATGGCGCGCTGGTCCGGGCTGGCTTCGGGATGCTCCCAGAACCGGCCCCAAAGCGGAGCGTCACCCACAAGCCCTTCCAGGTCCCAGCGCGGACGGGTGAAATCGGTGGGCAGGGTCAGCCGATCCGTTGCCGCATGGACCCGCGCCAGAAGCGAGCCCAGGGCGCGATAAAGCTCCAGCACCTGGGCCAGTGGGCGCGGGTTGGGCTTTGCCGCCTCACCCAGTGCCTCACCCTCCATCCAGGCGATGGCCGACGCGTGGCGGCCGTCCGGCAGATCGACCAGAAGCTCACCCGTTGCCGAGGGCAGCGCCGCCGGGACCGGCAGGCCTGCCTTGGCCAGCTCGGCGCACCACCAGAGTTCCGAACGGATCGCCTCGGCTGCCTGATACCCCTCCCGATGCAGTCGCAATGCAGCTCGGCCGTGCGGGGTCGACATCTCGTAGACGTGGTTCTCGCGGTCACGGATCAGGCGAAGGATCTGACCACCCCAGCGCGCGGCAGCGGATTCGGCAGGGGTCATTCGTCCTCTCCCACCTTGCCGCGCAGCACCTTCACCTCGCCCCGCGCGGTCTTTGCCGCGATCCGGCGGCGCTGGCTTCCCAAGGTCGGCTTGGTGGCGATCCGCCGCTTGGGGGCGACCAGGGCAGCGCGGATCAGCTCGACCAGCCGCTCCCGCGCGATCTCGCGATTGCGGGCCTGGCTGCGCGTCTCGTCGACCTGCAGGACGATGGCGCCTTCAAGGGTCCAGCGCCGCCCCGCCAGCTTCTTCAGCCGGGCCTTCACCCCCGGCGTCAGGTGCGGCGACCGCTCCGCCTCGAACCGCAGTTCGACCGCGGTCGAGACCTTGTTTACGTTCTGCCCGCCCGGCCCAGAGGCGCGCATGAAGCTCTCGCTAAGTTCCCATTCGGCGATGGCGAGGGTTTCGGTGACGTGCAGCATTGCGACCTTGTAGCGGTGGACCCAACCCGATTTTTCGCAGAAAAATCGTGCGGCCAGAATAGAGAAAGGGTTGCCCTGCTCAGGCAACCCTTTCCGAGATCCAAGGAGATGGGCCAGTTAGGCATCCAAATCCAATCGGCGGTCTATTTTCCAGGGGCTGCCCTTAGAAAATACCCCCTCCGACTGTCCCGACACCTCTCTCCAATATCACTCTAGACACTGGATCACCTCCTTTCAAATGGTTGCCGATGAGGGAAGCGTGACACAGATTTTGTGTTTGTCAAAACAAATCACGCAACCCTTGCCGCAAGCCGGGCGATTGCCCAACGAAACGGCACCAGGGCAACCAGAGCCATCGCCAGCTTCACCAGCCAGTCGCCGACCGCGAGCGAAACCCAGAACGGGGCCTCGGGTCCCACGCCCATCAAGGGCGCAGCGGCGGTGGCCCAGGAGACGTCGTTTGCCGGCTCCAGCACCACCAGCGCGCCCGAGAAGGCGACCGTGAAGAAGACCGCCGTGTCCAGCGTCGAGGAGACCAGGGTCGAGACCAACGGCGCCTTCCACCAGCTTCCCTGACGCAGTCGGTTGAAGACCGACACATCCACCAGTTGGGCGAAAAGAAACGCCAGACCCGAGCCCAGCGCGATACGCAATGTGACCAGGGGGCCAAACTCGCCCATGATCTGTGTGCCGACGAAGGAACACAGCAGGCCGGTGACGAAGCCCACCAGCACGACCCGGCGGGCGGCGGCGGGGCCTTCCAGCCGGTTCACCAGATCGGTGATCAGGAAGGCGAAGGGATAGCTCAGCGCGCCCCAGGTCAGGAAGGCGCCAAGCGGGTACTGGACAAGAATGTTCGAGGCGACGACGATCGCCGCCATGGCAAGGATGCCGGGCAGAAGGATGCGCATGGTCTGGTCCGTTTTGACAAGGTCGCGGAGACTTGGCCCCGACCTCCGGGGCGCGGGCGGCCTATACCCGCGCGGCCGCCATGTCAATCTAGTTGGCGGCCAGTACGTTCTGGCACTGCTTCGGCAGGTCGGCCATCGTGAACTCACGCGGGCCCTTCTTGCGCGGCGCATCCTCGTCGCGGGGCTTCTTGCCGTCGGGCTTGGGCGGGTTGAGGTAATCCGTCACCCACCACATCAGCGTGTCGTCGCAGCCGTCCCCGTTCTTCGACAGCTCGGCCACCGAGGGGGTCTGCGTCTCGCACAGTCGTGCGCCCTTGGGGCATTTCAGGCGGACGTGGAAATGCGTGTCATGGCCCGCCACGGGACGGATCTTCTGCAGCCACTTCCGGTCCGACCGCTTCGCGGTCTTGCACATCTCGATCTTCACCGCCGCAGCCACGAAGATCCGGTCCACCCGCGGGTCCAGCGCCGCTTCCTGCAGCAGGCGGTGGTGCACCTTGGTCCAGTTCCCGGTCACACTGCGCTGGTCGGCCGAGCGGACGGGGATCGAGCTGATCTCCTCCCGCGCGGCCTCGGACAGAGAAAGGCTATGAGGCGGCAGCATCCAGATATCGGCGTCCAGCCCGATCTGGTGGCTGGCATGGCCGCTGGTCATCGGCCCGCCTCGCGGTTGGCTGATGTCGCCGATGTAAAGCCCCTGGCCAAAGCCGATGTCCCGCGCAGTCTGCGACAGGTCCATCAGGAACTGGATCGTCACCGGATGCCCGTAGTTCCGATTCCGGCTCAGGCGCATCGCCTGCCAGGTCGGCCCGGTCTCGGGCAACTCCACCAGGCCGGCGGCGCAGCCCTTGGCATAGCTGCCGATCGGCATCGCATCCTGGGGCGAAGGCGCGTCCATCGCGCCGAAAAGGCGGTTGGCCAGCTTCTCCGCCTGAACGGGGGCGGCGAATAGCAGGCTCAGGAACAGGGCGCGGATCACGGTCATGCTTGCATCTCGCCTTTCGGTTTGACGAAGGTTAGCAGCACCAGGCCGACAAGGAACAACACAATCAGCGGAGCAATGCCGATCCGCTGCGATCCGCTCGCGGTGGTGGCCAGCGCGATCAGCGCCGGGGACATGAAGCTGGCCACCTTGCCCGACAGGGCGAACAGCCCGAACGCCTCGGTCGCGCGGTCGGGCGTCGTGTGCCGCGCCATCATCGTGCGGCTTGCCGCCTGAAGCGAGCCCCCCGCCGCCCCGATCAGCGCGCCGCAGATGAAGAAGATCTGGTCCGGCAGGCTGGAGGCCGGGTCCATCGCCATCCCCCACAGACTTTCCCGCGTCATGCCGACGATGACCACACAGACCAGGATCAGCACGAGGATCGAGAACGTGATCACCGGCTTTGGCCCAAAGGCCCGGTCCGCCCGCCCGCCGATGAAGGCCGCGACCATCGCGGTCACTGCGCCGACCAGGCCGAAGACGCCGATCTGAATGATCGACCACCCCAGAACGCCCGAGGCATAGACACCCCCGAACCCGTAAAGCGCATTCAGCGCATCCCGGTAGAACAGCGACGACGCCAGATAGGCCGCCAGGCTGCGACGGAACTTCAGCGAGCGGATCAGGTCCTTCAGACTGGCGAAGGCGCGGCCCAGGTGCAGCGGCCGTGGCTCCATCCGGGGCTCACGCACCCAAAGGAAGAAGGGGATCATGAAGACCAGGAACCAGATCGCGGTAAAGGGTCCGACGAACCTTGTCCCCTCGCGCGCTTCTGAATCCAGGCCGAACAAGGGCTCGACCCCCAGAAGCGTCAGGCCGGTATCGGCGCTTTCGGCGAAAAGGGTCAGCATGATCACCAGCGCCAGCAGGCCGCCCAGGTAGCCGAAGGCAAACCCAGACCCCGAGATCGCGCCCAGGTCGTCGGCCTGGGTCAGCGAAGGCATCAGCGCATTGGTGAAGATCGTTGCGAACTCCATCCCTATGAAGCCGATCCCGAACAGGCAGACCGCCCATAACAGCATGTTCTCGCCCCCGCCCGGCGCCACCCACCACAGCCCGGCCGAGCCGACGACATAGAACAGCGAGAAGGTGCGGACCCAGACCATCCGCCGCCCTGTGCCGTCGGCGATGGCTCCAAGGATCGGCGCCAGCAGCGCGACCGAAAGCGAGGCGATGGCCAGCCCCCAGCCCCAATAGGCCTGGGCAGCGGCCTTGGCGGCGGCTTCATCCATGCCCTCGGCCATATAGGTGCCGCGCGCGATCTCGGCGAAATAGGGGCCAAAGATGAAGGTCAGCAGGAGGGTGTTGTAGGGCTGGCTGGCCCAGTCGAAGAAATACCAGCCCCAGATCCGTTTCCGACTGCCGACCATGCCCTGCCCCTTGATTTTGCCGAAAGTGAACCCGGAAACGCCCCGTGGCGCAAGGGACGGCTCTTCGCATCGCTGCCGCTTGCTCATCACGAGCGGCACCGCAGAGAGGAGACGTCGCAGAAGTACGGCGAGCGGCCGTTCAGCGTTCCGGCGGCCAGGGGCGGGCGGCCTCGGCCTCGGTCCATGCCCTGACCCAGTCGGGCAAGGGCGGGCTATCTGGCGCGGTCCCCAGTGCCAGCGAAATCTCGCGCGGTGGCACGATCCCCGCCTTCGACACGATCGCCGAGCGGATCAGGACCTGCGAGGTACACTCGCTACCCCTCCACATCGACTGGTCAATATAGAGGAAACGCTCATCCCACCCCAGGCATCGGGTCCGCATCGTCAGACGCTGGAACAGCGTCACCCGCCGCCGGTAGCGGGTGGACGAGCCAGCAACCGTCAGCCCCCAGCCCTTGTCCCGCAGAACCCGCTCCACCCCCGTTCGCCGGGCCAAAGGCAGGCGGCCCAGATCATACAGCGTCAGTGTCCGGCCGTTGTTCAACTCGACCCAGGGGTCCAGGTCCCAGGGCCAGCAGATCAGCTCGCTTACATGGGTGTCGAACAGGCCCAGCGGCGGCTGGCGGCGGGCAAGGGCCATCACGCGGGCCATGCGCAGGAAAGGGAACATCGGGACCTCCGGCAGACTGCGTGACCTGCCGGCAAGACAACGTCAAGCATGACGCTGCGTGGGGCATTGCCCTTCCCGCCCCTCGCGGCTACCTCTGGGTCACCCCAGACCGGAGCGCCCGATGACCTCGCTTTTCCAGATTCTGATGTTGATCCTCGACATCGCGCAGTTCATCATCATCGCGCATATCATCATGTCCTGGCTGATCAACTTCCAGGTCCTTAACCTGCGCCAGCCGCTTGTCGCCTCGATCTGGGACGGGCTGAACCGCCTGTTGGAGCCGATCTACAACTTCGTCCGCCGCTTCCTGCCGAACCTTGGCGGGCTGGACCTTGCGCCGCTGGTCGTGCTGATCGCGGTCTATGCGCTGCGCATCGTGCTGGTCAACAACGCCGCCGCCTTCCTCTGACCCCTTGGACCGCGCTGCCCAGCTTCTCCATTCCGTTTTCGGATTCCCCGATTTCCGCCCCGGCCAGGCGGAGATCGTGCAATCCGTGCTGGAGGGGCGCAACACCCTTGCCATCATGCCGACAGGCGGGGGCAAGTCGCTGTGCTTCCAGCTTCCCGCGCTGTGCCGTGACGGGGTGACGGTCGTCATCTCTCCGCTCATCGCCCTCATGCGCGACCAGGTCCGCGCCCTGCGCGCTGCGGGGGTCGAGGCCGGGGCGCTGACCTCGGGCAATACGGAACAAGAGACGGAAGAGGTCTTCCAGGCCATCGACGAGGGCCGCCTGAAACTCCTCTACATGGCGCCCGAACGTCTCGCCTCGGGCGGGGCGCTGGCGCTGCTGCGGCGGGCGAAGTGCAGCCTGATCGCGGTGGACGAGGCGCATTGCGTCAGCCAGTGGGGCCATGACTTCCGCCCCGACTACCTGCGGATCGGCGAACTGCGCCGGGCGCTTCGCGTCCCCGTCGCCGCTTTCACCGCCACCGCTGACGAGGAAACCCGGGCCGAGATCGTCACCCGCCTCTTCGACGGCGAACCGCCCGCCACCTTCCTGCGCGGCTTCGACCGGCCGAACATCCACCTCGCCTTCGCCGTCAAGTCCGGCCCGCGCGAGCAGATCCTCCGCTTCGCCGCCGTGCGCCGGGGGCAATCGGGCATCGTCTATTGCGGCACTCGGAACAAGACCGAAGTCCTCGCCCAGGCCCTGCGCGAGGCCGGCCATCAGGCCGTCGCCTATCACGGCGGGATGGAGGCCGACGAACGCCGCCAGGTCGAGACCCGCTTCCAGCGCGAGGACGGGCTGATCGTGGTCGCGACCATCGCCTTCGGCATGGGCATCGACAAGCCCGACATCCGCTGGGTCGCCCATGCCGACCTGCCCAAGTCGATCGAGGCCTATTACCAGGAAATCGGCCGCGCCGGGCGCGACGGATCACCCGCCGAAACGCTCACGCTCTACGGCCCCGACGACATCCGCCTCCGCCGCTCCCAGATCGACGAGGGTGCCGCGCCCCCCGACCGCAAGGCTGCCGACCACGCCCGGCTGAACGCGCTCCTCGGCCTGGCCGAGGCTTTGGGCTGCCGCCGTCAGGTGCTCCTCGGCTATTTTGGGGAAGCGGCCGGACCCTGCGGCAACTGCGACCTCTGCGACCGCCCCGCGCAACTTTTCGACGCGACCGAGGCCGTGCGCAAGGCCCTGTCGGCGATCCTGCGAACGGGGGAATGGTTCGGGGCCGGGCATCTGATCGACATCCTGACCGGGACCGCCACGCCGAAGGTCCGGGAAAAGGGGCATGACCAGCTGCCCACCTTCGCCGTGGGCCGCGACCTCTCGAAACCCGCCTGGGGCGCCGTCTTCCGGCAGATGATGGGCCGCGACCTCGTCCGTCCTGACCCCGAACGCCACGGCGCGCTGCGGATGACCGAAGCCGCCCGCCCCGTCCTGCGCGGCGAGGCGCAGGTGACGCTGCGCAAGGACACCATCGCCGCCGCATCGGAACGCGAGCCGGTGGTCCGCGCCCAGGTCGCAGACGAGGACCTCGGCCTTCTCGCCTTGCTGAAGGCCAAACGGCGATCACTGGCCGAGGCGCAGAACGTCCCGGCCTATGTCGTCTTCCCCGACCGCACCCTGATCGAGATGGCCGAGAAGAAGCCCGCCACGCTGGACCAGATGGCCGGGATCACCGGGGTCGGTGCGCGCAAGCTGGAAAGCTATGGCGCGGCCTTCCTTGAGGTCATCACCGGCGCGGCCGAAGGCGTCCACCCCGCCCGGCTCCGGCTGGCGGGCCGGCCCGAGGGCGCGCTGTTCGACCGGCTGGCCGAGGTGCAGTTGCAGCTGGCCCGGGGCGAGGACGGGACCGGCAAATACCTGACCTGCACCAATTCCACCCTGCGCCAGATCGCCGAACGCCGCCCCTCGACCCTGTCGGAACTGGCCGCGATCCCCGGCATGGGCGAACAGAAGACCGACCGCTTCGGCCCCGCCTTCCTTGCCGTCCTGACCGAGGGCTGAGGCCCGGCTTGTCCTCTGCCCGGCCCGCGCGTAGCCTGCCTGGATGAACACCACAAGATACGCAAAGCGCATGGCGGATGTCCGCCCCTCGGCCATCGGCGAGCTTCTGGCCCTTGGCGCCGACCCTTCCATCATCTCCTTCGGCGGT
Organism: Alphaproteobacteria bacterium; assembly: GCA_046569765.1. GTDB lineage: Bacteria > Pseudomonadota > Alphaproteobacteria > Rhodobacterales > Rhodobacteraceae > Tabrizicola. The sequence continues at coordinate 13,348 of JBKHWC010000015.1, forward strand.
GGCTACCCCGACGCCAGCCTTTTCCCGGCCGAGGCGCTGGAAGACTGTTTCCGCGAGGTGATCCGCGCACAGGGCGGGGCGGCGATGCAATATGCTCCCTCGAACGGCCTGCCGCATCTGCGCGCGCAGATTGCCGGGTTGATGACGGCGGATGGCACGCCCTGCACGACCGAGGACGTGCTGATCCTGCAAGGCTCGCAGCAGGGGCTGGACTTCGCGGCGCGGATGCTGGTCGATCCGGGCGACGTGATCGTGACCGAGGACCCGACCTTCCTTGGCGCGCGGATCGCCTTCCAGCCAAGCCAGCCGCGCTATGCCGTGGCGCCGGTAGATGCCCACGGGATGCGGACGGATGTTCTGGCCGAAGTACTGGCGGCGAACCCCTCGGCCCGGATGCTCTATACCGTTCCCGACTTCCAGAACCCGACCGGGGTCACCCTGTCACTGGAACGCCGCCACCAACTGATCGCACTGGCCAACCAGCACGACCTGATCGTGGTCGAGGACACGCCCTACCGCCACATCCGCTTTGCCGGGGAGAGCCTTCCGACGCTGAAGTCGCTGGACACCGAAGGCCGGGTGATCCACCTCGGCAGCTTCTCCAAGGTGCTGGTGCCGGGGCTGCGGCTGGGCTGGGCGGTGGCGGCACCCGACCTGCTCATGCGGATGGGTCTTCTGAAGGTCGCGGCGGATACCCAGACCTCGACCCTGAACATGGCCGCGGCCAGCCTGTTCCTCGACCGCTATGACCTTGCCCAGCATATCGCCACGCTGCGCCGGGCCTATGCCGCGAAGAAGGACCTGATGCTGGATGCGATCCGCCAGCACTTCCCGCAGCAGGTCACCGTGACCGACCCCGAGGGCGGGCTCTTCACCTGGCTCACCTTCCCCGAAGGCTTCGACGCCACCGCCTTCATGCGCGACGTGGCCCTGCCCCAGGCCCGTGTCGCCTATGTCCCGGGCGAGACGTTCTTCCCCCTCACCCCGCGCCCGAACCATGCGCGGTTCAACTACTCCGCCCAATCGCCCGAGAAGATCCAGGCCGGCATCGCCGCGCTTGGCCGGGCGCTGCAATCGCATTTCCTGTAGGTTCCCATGCCCATCACCTTGCACACCGCCCCCGCCCCTGACCTGATGCCCGAGGACATCGCCCGGTGGCACACTATCCCGGTGGCTGTGGCCGTAGACCTCGGCCGCGACGCGGGGCAGATCGACCCGGCGATCCGTCCCCTGCGGCCGGCGGGTCAGCAGCCGCGCCTTTTCGGCCAGGCGGTGACGGTGCGCTGCGACCCGCCGGATTTCGGGGCGGTCCTTCATGCGCTGGACCTGATCCAGGCTGGGCAGGTCCTGGTGATCGACGCGGGCGGGCACCGCGACACGGCGATGATCGGCGACATCCTCTCGGGCCACCTGCGGCAGAAGGGCGTGGCGGGACTGGTCTGCGACGGGGCGGTCCGGGACACCGGCACGCTGGGCGGGTGGGACGACTTCGCCGTCTTCTCGCGCTGGATCACCCCGCGCGGGCCGTCCGGCGTGGACAGGGGCTCGGTCAATCTTCCCGTGGTGATCGGCGGCTGCCTGGTCCGACCCGGAGACCTGATCATCGGCGACGATGACGGGCTTGTCGCCCTGTCGCCGCAGGTCATCCGCAGCCGCATCGCCGATGCCGAGGCGAAACTCTCGCGTGAGGCCGAGTGGACCCGCGCCCTCGCGCAGGGACAGACCGCCGCCAAGGTCTTCGGCCTGCCCGCCCCGATCCGCGCCTGACGCAAAAGGAAACCGCCAGACGCAACCTGCGCCTGGCGGTTCCTGCTCCAGGCTGGGCGACGGGCAGGGAGGAGGAGGGCCCGCCGCCCGGTCCGGCTTAGCTGTGATAGGCCTGCTCGCCATGGCTGGTCAGGTCCAGCCCCTGACGCTCGGTATCGGTATCCACCCGCAGACCCATGGTCATGTCGACCAGCTTGAAGGCGACATAGGACACGACGCCCGACCAGACGATGGTGATCAGCACGCCCTCGATCTGGACCCAAAGCTGGGGCAGCATCGCATAATCGTCGCCCTTCACCCCGCCGAAGGCCGCGGCCGAGAAGACGCCGGTCAGCACCGCGCCGACGATCCCGGCGACGCCGTGGATGCCGAACACATCCAGGCTGTCGTCATACTTCAGCTTCAGCTTGACCACGGTGACAAAGAAGTAGCTCGCCAGCGTCGCCAGCACGCCCAGCGCGATGGCGCCCATCGGGCCGATCGTGCCGCAGGCCGGGGTCACCGCGACAAGGCCGGTCACCATGCCCGAGGCCGCGCCCAGCATCGACGCCTTGCCGCGCTGCAAGCCTTCGATGGCGCACCAGGCGAGGGTTGCGGCGGCGGTGCAGATGAAGGTGTTGATCATCGCCAGCGTTGCGCCGCCGTTGGCCTCCAGGTTGGACCCCACGTTGAAGCCGAACCAGCCCACCCACAGCATCGAGGCGCCGATCATCGTCATCACCATGGAATGGGGCGCCATGTTGTCCTTGCCGTAGCCCAGTCGCGGGCCGATCACCAAGGCCCCGACCAGCGCCGCGATCCCGGCGTTGATGTGGACGACCGTTCCGCCGGCAAAGTCGATGGCGCCCTTGCCGAACAGATAGCCGTTAGCATCCCAGACCATATGCGCGATCGGGAAATACGAGAACGTCCCCCACAGGACCGAGAAGACAAGCACCGATTTGAACTTCACCCGCTCGGCGAAGGCCCCGATGACCAGCGCTGGAGTGATCGCCGCGAAGGTCATCTGGAAGGCGATGAACAGATACTCCGGGATCACATAACCCGCGCTGAAGGTCGCGGCCATGCTGTCCGCCGTGACCCCGGACAGGAACAGCTTGCCCGTGCCGCCCCACCAGGGGCTAGTCGAACCGCCAAAGGCGAAGGAATAGCCGTAGATCACCCAGACCAGCATCATCACGCAGGCGATGGCCGTGGTCTGCATCAGGACCGACAGCATGTTCTTCGACCGCACCAGACCACCGTAGAACAGCGCCAGTCCCGGAATGGTCATGAACAGGACGAGGACGGTCGAGACCATCATCCAGCTGACGTCGCCCTTGTCCATGACGGGGACGACTTCCTCGACCACCTCGGCAGCGGCTTCTGTCGCCTCTGCGGCGGCCTCTTGCGCCCAGGCGGGCATGCTGGCGAACAGCGACGCGCCCAGCGCACCCAGTCCAGCGAGTTTGATATGGTTGCTCATGTCAGTGCCTACCCCTTCCCCACGCATCAAAGCGCATCGTCATCGGTTTCGCCGGTGCGGACCCGCACGGCATGTTCCACGTCCAGGACGAAAATCTTTCCGTCGCCGATCTTGTCGGTTCGCGCGGTCTTCTGGATCGTCGCGACCACCTGGTCGGCCAGCGCGTCCGAGACCACGATCTCCAGCCGCAGCTTCGGGACGAAGTTCACGGCATATTCCGCGCCGCGGTAGATTTCGGTGTGGCCCGACTGGCTGCCGAACCCCTTGATCTCGGTCACCATCATGCCGCGCACGCCGATGGTGGTCAGCGCCTCACGGACCTCCTCCAGCTTGAACGGCTTGATCGCTGCTATGATGAGCTTCACGTTCTTCCCCTTCTGCTTGCACCCCAGGGCACCGGCCCCTCGTCCGCGATGAGGCGGGCGATTGCTGCAGTCGCACAAGAAAACGGGAGGGATCGGGTCCTCCAAACCCGGCAAGTTCGCACAATTTTTGCACTTCAGCCCGGCCGCGCCCATTTTTTGGGCGGCAAGGTAAGGCGAATCGCCGCCAGCCGAGCTTCGCTTTCCGGGCAAAGCCGATTATGTTGGGCGAACAATCTGGCCGGAGAACCGGCCTTCGTCCTTGAAATGACGGGCAGTAGGCATGGCAGCAGGTAACGGGGGCAAGCGGCCCCTGGTGGCGGAAAAGCGGTATTCGACGCGCTCGGGCGGCAACGGCGGCTCGCGCAATGGCGGCACGAAGAAACCTGCCGCGGCGAAACCGCGCCGGACGCGCAGCCAGCGCGCGCCGCGCCGCCAGCACGGGCTGATCGTCGGCTTCTTTCTGCTGATCTGGCGCGTGCTCTGGGGCATCGCCTGGCGCGCCACCGCGATCGGCGCGCTGATCCTGGGCGGCGTCATCTGGTACTTCTACGCCCAGCTTCCCCCCGTCACCGACCTAGTCGACGGCCGCGCCCGCGGCTCGGTCACGATGCTGGACCGCGAGGGTGAGGTCTTCGCCTGGCGCGGTGAGACCTACGGTGGGATGATCACCGCCGAAAGCGTCTCGCCCTTCCTGCATGACGCGGTCATCGCGACCGAGGACCGCCGTTTCTACTGGCATTTCGGCGTCAGCCCCCGCGGCATCGCCAGCGCCATCCGCATCAACCTGTCCGAAGGTCGCGGTCCGTTCGAGGGCAACGGCGGCTCGACCATCACCCAGCAGACCGCCAAACTTCTGTGCCTGGGCGTCCAGTGGGATCCGACCCAATGGAAGACCGAGGCCGATTACGAACGCGACTGCCGCCAGGGCGGCATGTGGCGCAAGATCAAGGAAGTGCCGTTCTCCATGGCGATGGAGGCGAAGTATTCCAAGGAAGAGATCCTGACGATCTACCTGAACCGCGCCTATCTGGGCGCGGGCGCGCGCGGGTTCGAGGCCGCCGCCCAGCGCTATTTCGGCAAGTCCGCCAAGGACGTGAATGCGGCCGAGGCGGCGATGCTCGCGGGCCTCCTCAAGGCGCCTTCGACCTTCGCCCCAACCGCCAGCATGGAGCGCGCCCGGGGCCGCGCCGCCGTGGTGATCGGGCTGATGGAGGAACAGGGCTACCTCACCAAGCAGCAGGCCGACGAGGCGCGCGCCAATCCTGCCACGCTGTCAAAGGCGGCCAAGCAGGTCTCGGGCGGCTATTTCGCCGACTGGGTGATGGAAACGACGCCCGACTACCTGGCGCGCGACACGACCGAGGACGTGGTGATCGAGACGACGCTCGACCAGGACATGCAGAAGAAGGCCGAAGAGGCGCTGGCCTGGGTGTTCGAGAACAAGGTGAAAGCGGGCTCGAAGGCGCAGGCCGCCATCGTCGTGATGAGCGCGGACGGCGCGGTCCGGGCGATGGTCGGCGGGCGGAACACGCCGAACGCGGGCGACTTCAACCGCGCGACCCAGGCGCTGCGGCAGACGGGATCCACCTTCAAGCCCTTCATCTATGCCGTTGCGATGGACCTGGGCTACAGCCCGATGGACTATGTCGAGGACGCGCCGCTTTGCATCTACACGGCCGGGTCGGGCGACTGGTGCCCGCAGAACTACGACAAGACGTTCAAGGGCACGATCACCCTGACCCAGGCCCTTGCAGAAAGCCGCAACATCCCCGCCGTGCGCGTCTCCGAGGCGGTTGGCCGCGACCTCGTCAAGCAGGTCGCCACCGACTTCGGCCTGGCGCAGAACTTCGCCGACGGCCCGGCCCTGGCGCTTGGCGTCTCGGAATCGACGCTAATCGACATGACCGGCGCCTTCGCCGGCATCCTGAACGGCGGTTCGTCCGTCACGCCATACGGCTTGCAGGCGCTGAAGCTGAAGGGGATGGACGAACCGCTCTTCGGCGCGGGGGGCGGGATTGGCGAGAGGGTGATCTCGGAACAGGCCGCGCGGGCGCTGACCTACATGATGAGCGAGGTGCTGAATTCCGGCACCGGCGGGCGCGCGCGGCTTGACGACCGTCCGGCTGCGGGCAAGACCGGCACTACCCAAAGTGCCCGCGATGCCTGGTTCGTAGGATTCACCGCCGATTATGTGGTGGGCGTATGGATGGGCTATGACGACAACTCTCCGCTCACCGGCGTCACCGGCGGGGGCCTTCCGGCCGAGATCTGGCATGAGGTCATGGTGCGGATCAACGAAGGCGTGCCCGCCAAGCCCCTGCTGACGGAAATCCCCGACTCCACCTACGCGCCGATCGATCCCAGCACCACCGAAGGCGCCATCGCGGCCGAGGACGTGCCCTATTTCGATGATCCGAATGCACCGCTGTTCGACGGTGAGGCCTATTCGGCCCCACAGCCGGCAGACCTGCCCTATATCGATGGACCGCTTCCCGAAGGTGCGGTGAAGGAAGGTCCGGTCGATGACCCGCGCGTGGACGACATCGTCGGGCAGATCCTGGACGAAGTCCTGGGCGTGCCGGGGAACTGACCCCGGCGCCCGCGTCTTACAGCGACCTGAGGTCCGCGATCAGCCGATCCAGATCGCCGCCCCGCTGGTCCAGCAGCGCGCCCATCTCGGTGCGCTCGGAGGCCAGCATGTTCACGCCCTCGATGATGATGTTGAAGAACAGGCTCTTGCCCGACTTGTCGCTGACGTGCCAGCGCACCTCGAACGGGCTTTCTCCCTGCAGGTAGGCGGTCGAGATGACCTCATAATAGCTTTTCACGGCCTTGGCCTCGGCCACCTCGATCCGTCCACCGATGAATTCGCGGAAGCGGCGGCCGTATTTGCGGCTGATGTAGCCCTGGAAGGCCTTGGTATAGGCCGAGAGCTGCCCCTTCGACGCCGACCTCGCGGCCGGACCCAGGACCGACCGGGCGATGGTCGGCACATCGGCATAGCGCGCAAACAGCCTCTCGAAGTCGGCCAGCATCGCCCGCTCCGACTTGCCCGAGTTGATGATCCCGTTGATGTCGCCCACCGTCTTGTCGACCAGCGACTTCGCCTGATCTGCCGTCAGCGCCAGAGCCGGAAGAGGCAACGCCACGACCGCGGCTGAGGAGGCCAGTCCAGCCGCGAAACCGCGGCGCGTCAGGGTCAGGTCATTCGGCATAGGGGTCCTCGTAGGGGTCGATGAAGTCGTCTTCGGCACCGCCCTCGCCTGCGGCAGCGGTCTGCCCCAGTTCGAACCGGCGGTTCTGCAGGTATAGAAGCCGTGCCTGCGCATAGCTGTCCGCGCTGTCATATAGGATCGACTCGACAGTTTCCGAGTAACGATTGCGGTCACCAAGGCGTGAGAACAGCTTCATCACCGTGGCCGCCGTCGCCTCCTTGTCCGGGACAGCCAGCCGCACCGGGTTCAGCGCGATGTCCACCGCCATGCCCACGGTATCCCGCGCGGTCGAGGGGCCGGCGAAGGGCAGTTCCATGTACACACCCTCGCCCACGCCCCAGACATGCAGCGTCTCGCCGAAATCGGTCGGCTTGCCCTCGAGGCCCAGCGCCGACGAGAAGTCGAACAGACCGCCCACCCCGAAGATCAGGTTCGTCGTCAGCCGCAGGGTGTTCTGGCCTGCATCGGCGATGCGCAGTTGCAGCAGATTGTTGGCGATGTCCCCGGGCAGGTCCAGCGTATCGGCCACGTTGCCGACCATCCGCTGCACCGGGGTGGGGACGATGGTGCCATATCCCTCCGACGCCGGACCGACCAGCGCCCGGTCAACCCCGCGATTGAAGTCATGAACCTTGCGGTTCGCAGCTTCATAGGGATCGTTGATCCCGCCGGGGTCCGGTGCCCCCGCACAGCCCGCAACAAGCAGCATGACCGGGATCAGGCCCACGCGGACACCCGTCGGCATAAATGACTTCTTCAGACCCATGGACCTACAGTTTCCGAAAACCAGTGCAGCTAAGCATAGTCGCGCACGGCGGTTGGCAAGGCATAAGTCGGTGACTTACCGAACACAACGTCGAAGCGTGTCGGATGGGGCGCGCTGGCAGGATGATGCCAAGGAACCCGCATGGCCCCGCCCACCGCACCCCGCCTGCCTATCCCATCGCCCCCCCCGCGACCAGTTTTCAACGCGCCTTCCGCGAAAGCTGAGATGGCTGTCGATTGACCGTGAAATGGCCACAAACATCGGTTTATCTGCCAGTCGGTTCAACGATTCGGGCGAAGCAGGGCAGAATTGGGCAGAATTGCAGCACTCCGCACCAGCATGAGGGAACTGACCTCCGACAGCTTGCGCAGCCGTCTCCTGGCCGGGATTGAACAGGCCAGCCGGACCTGGCTGAACCGCGCCCTGGCCGCGGCTGTTCGCGCCTTTCTGGTGATGACGTTGATCGTCCTGCCCTCGGTCATCCTGCCCGGGATCGGCACCGACACGAAGCAGATCGTGGCGCTTGTCGCGCTGTTTGCCGGGGGCCTGGTGTTTTTCGAATACAATGCCATCTACCCCAGCCTGGTCGAATTCCGCGACGGTGCGCCCTACAACCGCATACGTTACCTGATGCTCTTTGCCATAGTGCTTCTGCTGTCGGTGATCGTTGCCGACCGTGAGGATCCGACCACTGTTTCCCGCCTCTTCCGCGCCTTGGGCGAGGTCGTGGGCCGCGCGCTGGATTTCCCCTATTCTCCCGTCCGCCTCGCCACCCTGATGCTGGCCGAGGACAGCACCGCGCTGCAGATCCTGGACGTCCGCACCGCCGCCGGGACCGCCTATATGGTCTCGCTGCTCTCTCTTGCGATTTTCGTGATCGTCCTGAAACTCGCCGGCTGGCCCTCGACCAAACATGCGTTCAACGTCTGGGTCAACCTTCCCACCTTCGAACCCACCGCCCATGGCGACGTCGTCGACCGGCTGGAACGGGACTCGCGCGTCAATCTGGCCGTGGGGTTCCTCCTGCCCTTCGTCGTCCCGGCTCTGATAGTCGGGCTCAGCTCGGGCCTGCCCGCGACCACGTTGACCTCGCCCCAGACGCTGATTTGGACCATGGCCGCCTGGGCATATCTGCCCGCCAGCCTTCTGATGCGCGGCGTCGCCATGGCCCGGATCGCCGACATGATCCGCACCAAGCGCGATCTCAAACTTGCCGAAGAGGCCGCGCTTGCCCCGCCCCGCCGCGATGAGGATGAGGACGACGAGCTCTGATCCGCGCGCTGGCCCTTGCACTGTCCCTCGCGACCACGCCCCTTGTGGCCGAGCCGCTGCGGATCGCCACCTGGAACGTCGGCCTTGACCGGCGCGGGCCGGGCCTACTGGTCCAGGACCTGACCCGGGGCGAGGATCCGCAGATCGCCGCCATCGCCCGGGTCGCAGCCGCACTCGACGCCGATATCCTGCTGCTGACGGCCGTGGACTATGATCGGGGCCAGGTGGCACTGGGGCTGCTGGCCGACCGGCTCGCGGCCACGGGTGTCGAGTACCCGCATCGCTTCGCCTTCCGGCCCAACACAGGGATGCAGACCGGCTTCGACGTCGATGGCAACGGCCGCGTGAATGACGCCCGCGATGCCCAGGGCTATGGTCTCTTCTCCGGTCAGGGCGGCATGGCCGTCCTGTCGCGCCTGCCGCTGGACACCGCCAATGCCCGCGACCATTCCGCCTTCCTCTGGCGCGACCTGCCTGGCAGCCTGTCGCCCGACGCCCCCGACCTTGCAAACGTACAGCGCCTTGCCACCACCGGCTTCTGGGATGTCCCCGCCCTGACCCCGGCCGGACCGCTCCACCTTCTGGCCTGGCACGCCACCCCGCCGGTCTTCGACGGGCCCGAGGACCGGAACGGCAAGCGAAACCATGACGAGGCCGCCTTCTGGCGCCACTACCTCGACGGCGCGTTGCCCATGCCGCCGCCTTCTGCCCCATTCGTCCTTCTCGGCGACGGCAACCTCGACCCCGCCGATGGCGACGGCCTGCGTGAGGGGATCGGCGCCCTGCTTGCCCATCCCGCCCTGCAGGACCCCCACCCGCAGGGCAGCCACGGGCGGCAAGAGCCCGCCCACCAGGGCGACCCCGCCCTGGACACCGTCCTCTACGACGATCTCGGCGGGCTGCGGCTGGACTATGTCCTGCCCTCGGCCGGCCTGACCATCACCGCGGCCGGAGTCCTCTGGCCCGCGCCTGACGATCCGCTCACCGCCGACCTTGCCACCGCTTCGCGCCATTTCCCGGTCTGGATCGACATCGACCTTGCGGAACCTTGACCCTGCCCGGCCCTTTGGCTAGGCCAGCCCCGACCCCAGACCCTCGCGCGGAGCTTGCGACATGGCCAATCCCTCCCTCCTTATCCTTGCCGGCGACGGCATCGGCCCGGAAGTCATGGCCGAGGTGAAGAAGATCATCGGCTGGATGGGCGCAAAGCGCGGCATCCAGTTCGACGTCTCGGAAGACCTCGTCGGCGGCTGCGCCTATGACGCGCATGGCACGCCGCTGACCGACGCCACGATGGCCAAGGCCCAGGAAGTGGATGCTGTTCTGCTGGGCGCCGTCGGTGGGCCGAAGTACGACAAGCTCGACTTCTCGGTGAAGCCCGAGCGCGGCCTTCTGCGTCTGCGCAAGGAGATGGACCTGTTCTCGAACCTGCGCCCGGCGCAGTGCTTCGACGCGCTGGCCGATTTCTCGTCCCTGAAGCGTGAGGTCGTCGCGGGCCTCGACATCGTCATCGTGCGCGAGCTGACCTCGGGCGTCTATTTCGGCGAGCCGCGCGGCATCTTCAAGGAAGGCAATGAGCGTGTGGGGATCAACACCCAGCGTTACACCGAAAGCGAAATCGCCCGCGTGGCGAAATCGGCCTTCGAACTGGCCCGCAAGCGCAACAACAAGGTCTGCTCCATGGAGAAGGCCAATGTGATGGAATCCGGCATCCTCTGGCGCGAGGTGGTGCAGGAAGTCCACGACCGCGACTACCCGGATGTTGAACTGTCGCACATGTACGCCGACGCGGGCGCGATGCAGCTCTGCCGCTGGCCCAAGCAGTTCGACGTGATCGTGACCGACAACCTGTTCGGCGACCTTCTGTCCGACGCGGCAGCGATGCTGACCGGATCGCTCGGGATGCTGCCCTCGGCCAGCCTTGGCGCGCCGATGGCAAACGGCCGCCCGAAGGCGCTGTACGAACCCGTCCACGGCTCGGCCCCCGACATTGCCGGCCAGGGCAAGGCCAACCCGATCGCCTGCATCCTCAGCTTCGCCATGGCGCTGCGCTACAGCTTCGACCTGGGCGAGGAGGCGACTCGCGTCGAGAAGGCGGTCGAGAAGGTGCTCGCCGACGGCGTCCGCACCGCCGACCTGATGGGCCCCGAGGTCGGCACCCCGGTCTCGACCAGCCAGATGGGCGACGCGATCGTCGCCGCGCTGGACGCCAGCCTCTGATCCCGCGGAAATCGCGCGAAATCGACGGCCCCTCCCTTGTGGACGGGGCCGTTTTTCGTGATGATGTTGGCGCTATCAGCCGCGGTTCCCTCGCCGCCGCATTCGCGGATACAGGACATGCATTCCAACCTGCGCGGGGCGCTTCTGTCGCTTGCCGCTTTCGGAGCCTACGCGACCCACGACGTCGTGGTGAAACTCCTGGGCGAGACATTCACCTCGTTCCAGATCATGTTCTTCTCCGGCCTCATGGGCTTTCCGCTGGTCACCATGATGCTGATGGGCGACCGCAAGGACGGGACGCTGATCCCTCGTCATCCCTGGTGGTCGATCCTGCGCTCGGTGTCCGCCGTGACGACAGGGGTGATGGGCTTCTTCGCCTTCTCGCAACTGCCGCTGGCCACCTGCTACGCGATCTTCTTCGCCATGCCGCTGCTGATTACCCTTCTTGCGATCCCGATGCTGGGCGAACGCGTGGGCCTGCGCCGCGGGATCGCCGTGGTCGTGGGCCTCTTCGGCGTCCTGATCGTCCTGCGTCCCGGCGGGGGTGACGGCTTTTCCATCGGCCACCTCGCCGCCATCGGGGCTGCCGTGACCGGCGCGCTCACCAGCGTCATCGTCCGCAAGATCGGCAGCGAGGAGCGGTCGGTCGTCCTGATGCTGTATCCGATGGTCCTGACCTTCTTCGCCATGGGCGCGATCATGCCCTTCGTCTATGTCCCGATGACCGTCACCGACCTTGGCCTGACCGCCGTCATGGCCTTCCTCGGCATGCTCGGCGCGCTGGGGATCATCGCCGCCTACCGCGCCGCCCCCGCCGTGATCGTGGCTCCCATGCAGTATTCCCAGATCCTCTGGGCCGCGCTGTACGGTTGGCTCTTCTTCGACGAGACGGTGGACACCTACACCGCGCTCGGCTCGGCCGTCATCATCGCCTCGGGCATCTACATCGTCCTGCGCGAGGGGACACCCTCGGTCAGTCAGAACCGCCCCGTGCTGGAAAGCCGCTCGCGGATGGAGGTGGGGACCCAGCCCCGCATCTCCAGCTGGCTGCGCCGCTTCGACCGGAGCGGAGATCAGGCGTAACGCCCCTTGCCAAAGCCTGCGGGACGCGGTAACCCCCGCCCACGGTCGGAGCGTAGCGCAGTCTGGTAGCGCACCTGCTTCGGGAGCAGGGGGTCGGAGGTTCGAATCCTCTCGCTCCGACCAAAAGAAAAATCCCGAAATATCAACACCGCCCATTTTGGTTGCTGGTCCGTCGTGCGGACAAGAGAGCAGGACCGAATGGCTGGTTCGCATCGCGCAACGGGCTAGCTCGGACCTGTTGAACTTGTCCGCAGGGATCGGAGCCTCCCGATTCGTATGCAGGGAACCGGCTGGCTCTCCGCCCGCCGACGCCTCATCCCGCGTCCAGGAACTGTCGCAGCGCCCCGACATGATCGCGCGTCGCGGTGATGCTGCTGGCGGGGATATCACTGGCAGCACTGACCGGGGCGGCGACGGGTGCTGCAGGAGATCGCCCTCTCTGTCCGCCCGGGCGCCTTCCGAAGTGATGCAGTAGCCCTTGCTAGAAACGGCCTGTGGATCCCGGGGCGCGCTGAAGCCTGCGCCGCAGGACGGCCCCTGGCTGGTCCCGCAGGCCTGTGGCTGAGTTGCAACGCAGCTCGCACAGCCGCAAGACGCTAAGACCCAAGGCACAAGCCCCACCCGACCGATCGGAGCCATTCCGGCCGGCAAGTCCTGTGCCCTCCGGCGATCGACCTTCCCGGTATTCTGCGCCCTTGCACCTCCTTTCGTCGGTGTGCGATTTGTCGTGTGGTGGTTGAAACCAAGCTCTCAGGTCCCGCAAAGGCGCGCGCATGACTGGACCAGATCCCCTCCGCGTCTTCCGCAAGATGGCTTTGGCCAACCGCCTGGCCAATGCCCGCCTGCACCGCGCCTGCGGCCTGCTGTCCCAAGACCTGCTGCTTGCGCCGCGCCCCAGCTTCTTCGGCTCGATTCAGGCGACGCTGAACCATATCCTTCTGGTCGACCGCTTCTACCTGAACGCGCTTTCAGGGAAGGCCCTGGACCGCGCGGCGCTGAACCAGGCGCGCGCCTGCCCGGATCTTGTCACCCTGACGACCTGGCAGGCGGCGCAGGACGAGCGGTTGATCGCGCATGTCGAGACGCTCGACCCGCCCGGCCTGGAGGAGGTCGTCGCCGTCAACCGGGGCGACCGGGTTCAGCATGACCGGCGCGACGACCTGCTGTCGCATCTCTTCCAGCACCAGACCCATCACCGGGGCCAGGTGCACGGAATGCTCTCCACCACCAGCGTCGCCCCGCCGCAACTGGATGAATTCATCGTGGCCGACGACGCCCCCGCGCGGGCCGAGGATCTGGCCCGCCTTGGCTGGGACGAAATCCGGCTTATGCGTTAGCTTGCCCCTTCCGCCCCGCCCCGGCTATGGTGCGGCATGACCGAAGCGACTCCCGCCTACCAGGTTCTCGCCCGCAAGTACCGCCCGCAGACCTTTGCCGACCTGATCGGGCAAGAGGCGATGGTGCGCACCCTGAAGAACGCCTTCGCGGCGGACAGGATTGCCCATGCCTTCGTCATGACCGGCGTCCGCGGGGTCGGCAAGACCACCACGGCCCGGATCATCGCCAAGGGCCTGAACTGCGTCGGCCCCGACGGCACTGGCGGCCCGACGACCGAACCCTGCGGCGTCTGCGAACCCTGCCGCGCCATCGCGGAAGGTCGCCACGTCGACGTGATGGAGATGGACGCGGCCAGCCGGACTGGCGTGAACGACATCCGCGAGATCATTGACAGCGTCCACTACCGGGCGGCTTCGGCGCGCTTCAAGGTCTACATCATCGACGAAGTGCACATGCTCTCCACCGCAGCGTTCAACGCGCTGCTGAAGACGCTGGAAGAACCCCCGGCCCACGTCAAATTCATCTTCGCCACCACCGAAATCCGCAAGGTGCCCGTCACCGTTCTGTCGCGCTGCCAGCGATTCGACCTCAAGCGGATCGAGCCCGAGGTTATGATGGCGCACCTGTCCAAGGTGGCCGACCTTGAAGGCGCCAAACTCGCCCCCGATGCCCTTGCGCTGATCACGCGGGCCGCCGAAGGCTCGGTCCGCGACGCGATGAGCCTGATGGACCAGGCCATCGCCCACGGCGCGGGGGAAACCACGGGCGACCAGGTCCGCGCCATGTTGGGCCTGGCTGACCGGGGCCGGACACTCGACCTTTTTGACATGATCATGAAGGGCGATGCTGCGACCGCTTTGGCAGAGCTGTCGGCGCAGTATGCAGACGGCGCCGACCCGATGGCCGTCCTGCGCGATCTGGCCGAGATCACGCACTGGATCTCGGTCATCAAGATCAATCCTTCCGCCGCCGAGGACCCGACGACGCCCCCTGACGAACAGAGCCGCGGTCAGGACATGGCCAGCCGCCTGCCGATGCGGGCCTTGACCCGGATGTGGCAGATGCTGCTGAAGGCGATCGAGGAGGTGAGCCTCGCCCCCAACGCCATGATGGCCGCCGAAATGGCCGTGATCCGCCTGACCCATGTCGCCGACCTGCCGGACCCGGAAACGCTGGTGAAGAAGCTGCAGGACGCGCCGCGTCCCCCGACAGGCGGCGGCATGGCGGGCGGCGCCCCTGCCGGTGGAAGCACGATCCACGCGCCCCGAATGGCGCCAGTGCACGCCGCCCCCACCCGCGGCCCGACGATGACCGCCACCGCCCCGGCGCTCGCCGAAAGCCAGCTCCAGGTCTATGCCACCTTCGACCAGGTGATCGAGCTGATCCGGTCGAAGCGCGACATGCTCCTTCTGAATGAGGTCGAGACCGGCCTGCGCCTCGCCCGCTATGCCCCCGGCCGGATCGAGTTTGAACCGGCCCCCGGCGCGAAGCCCGACCTTGCCGCGCGGCTGGGCCAGCGCCTGCAAGGCTGGACCGGGGCGCGCTGGGGGGTCTCAGTCGTGTCCTCGGGCGGCCAGCCCACCATCGCCGAAGCACGGAACGCCGAACTTCAGCAGGTCAAGGCCGAAGCCGCCGCGAACCCGCTTGTCCAGGCGATCCTCACCGCGTTCCCCGGCGCGAAGATCACCGAAGTCCGCTCGCCCGAGGCGATCACCGCCCAGGCGGCCGAGGCGGCACTGCCGCTCGCGGATCCCGAGGTCGACGAAGACTGGGACCCGTTCGAGGAATGATCCGCCGCGCCTCGCTTGCGGATGCCCCCACCCTCGCGCGCCTGAACACCCATGTCCAAGCCTGGCACGCCGAGCAGTACCCCGAGGCCTTCTTCCCCGCACCCGATCCGGCGGCCATGACTCGGCATTTCGCCGACCGGCTGGCAGATCCCGGCTGTGTCGCTTTCCTGGCCGGCGATCCGGCCACTGGCTATGCGCTTTGCCAACTGCAGACCCGCGACCTTTCACTTTTCTCGCCCCCCGTCCGCCGCCTGATGGTCGACCAGATCGCCGTCGCCCCCGAGGCGCGGCGGCAAGGCCAGGGCCGGGCGCTCTTGCAGGCGGCGCGGGCTCTGGCGCGCGACTGGGCGGTGGACGAGGTTCTGCTGGATACCTGGGAGGCGAACCACGAGGCTCATGCCTTCTTCCGCGCCGAGGGCTTTCATCCCCGCCGAATGTTGTTCCGCGCCACGCCCTGACCTTGCGCCAGCGCCGCGCGGCCCGTATCTCACAGGAAACGGACGGAGAACGACATGCTGAAAGGTCTGGGTGCCCTGGGCGGGCTTGGTGACATGGCCAAGATGATGAAGGCCGCCACCGAAATGCAGACGAAGATCACCGAAATGCAGGCCGAACTGGCCCGCACCGTCGTGGTGGGCGAAGCCGGGGCCGGTCTGGTCAAGGCCCGCGCCACGGCCAAGGGCGATGTGACCGGGCTGGACATCGACGCCTCGATCCTGGTCGCATCCGAGAAGGAAGTGGTCGAGGATCTGATCCTTGCCGCGATCCACGACGCCCAGGCCAAGGCCAAGGCCCGCAGCGAATCCGAGATGGCGAAGCTGGCCGAATCGATGGGCGTTCCGCCGGGCATGAAGCTGCCGATCTGATGGCGGACGAGACCGGCATCGAGGCGCTGATCGAGCTGATGGCCCGGCTTCCGGGCCTTGGCCCCCGCTCGGCGCGTCGGGCGGTGCTGGTCCTGCTGAAGAAACGCACGCAGCTGATGGCCCCGCTGGCGCAGGCGTTGGCCGAGGTCGCGCTGACCGCCAAGGATTGCCAGCTCTGCGGCAATATCTCGATCTCGGATATCTGCGGCATCTGCGCGGATCCGGCCCGCGCGACGGGCGAGATCTGTGTGGTCGAGGATGTGGCCGATCTCTGGGCGATGGAGCGGGGGCAGGTGTTCCGGGGCCGCTACCATGTGCTGGGCGGGACACTTTCGGCACTGGACGGGATCGGGCCCGAGGAACTGGGCATCCCCCGCCTTGTCGCCCGCGTGGCCGAGGATTGCATCCGCGAGGTGATCCTGGCGCTGAATGCCACTGTCGATGGCCAGACCACCGCGCATTACATCGCCGATGCGCTGGCCGGAACCCAGGCGCAGATCACCACCCTGGCGCAGGGCGTCCCGATCGGGGGCGAGCTTGACTATCTTGACGACGGCACGATCGGCGCGGCCCTGCGGGCGCGTCGGCGGCTGTAAGCCGGACCGAAGCGACCGCCCCCTGTCCGATTGCATTTCGTCCCCCGCCGGCATATCTGGAACCACTGACGCAAGGGGCAGGACAGGCGCCGCATGAACTGGATCACCAACTACGTCCGACCGAAGATCAACTCGCTGTTCTCGCGCCGCGAGGTGCCCGAGAACCTTTGGACGAAGTGCCCCGAATGTGGGACCATGCTCTTTCACCGCGAGCTTTCGGCGAACCTGAACGTCTGCTCGACCTGTGACCACCACATGGCGATCACACCGCGCGACCGTTTTGCCGCGTTGTTCGATGGCGGGATCTTCACCGAGGTGAAGGTGCCCGAGCCAGTGACCGACCCCCTGCATTTCCGTGACCAGAAGAAATACCCCGACCGGATCAAGGCCGCGCAGAAGTCCAGTGGCGAGAAAGACGCCATGCTGGTCGCCGAGGGTGAGATTTCCCGCACCCCCATCGTCGCCGCCGCGCAGGACTTCGGCTTCATGGCCGGGTCGATGGGGATGTATGTCGGCAACGCGATCATCGCTGCGGCCGAACGCGCGGTAAAGCTGAAGCGGCCGCTGGTCCTGTTCTCGGCCTCGGGCGGCGCACGGATGCAAGAGGGGATGCTCTCGCTGATGCAGATGCCGCGCACCACAGTCGCCGTGCAGATGCTGAAAGAGGCGGGGCTGCCCTATATCGTCATCCTGACGCACCCCACGACCGGCGGCGTCACGGCCAGCTATGCCATGCTGGGCGACGTTCAGATCGCCGAGCCGAACGCCCAGATCGGCTTTGCCGGTGCTCGGGTGATCGAACAGACCATCCGCGAGAAGCTGCCCGAAGGCTTTCAGCGCGCCGAATATCTGCTGGACCACGGGATGCTGGACCGCGTCGTGCACCGCAAGGCGATGAAGGATGAACTCGTCGGCCTGATCCGGATGCTGATGGCCATGCCCCCCGCGATCAAGGGCGACCTGCCCGCGCCGGTGGAAGCCAAGACCGAAGCGGAAGGCTGATCGTGGGCCAGACTTCGGACGTCATCCTGGAACGGATGATGACGCTGCATCCCAAGGTCATCGACCTGACCCTGGGGCGCGTCGAACGGCTGCTGGGCGCGCTCGGCCACCCGGAACGCGCAATCCCCCCGGTGATCCATATTGCCGGGACCAACGGTAAGGGCTCCACCCAGGCGATGATCCGGGCAGGACTGGAAGCCGGGGGCGAGACCGTCCACGCCTACACCTCGCCGCATCTAGCGCGGTTCCATGAACGGATCCGGCTGGCAGGAGAGCTGATCTCGGAGCCCGCGCTGACGGCGCTGCTTGATGAATGTGTGCGGGTGAACGGCCCAGACGAGATCACCTTCTTCGAGATCACCACCTGCGCAGCCTTCCTGGCCTTTTCGCGGGTTCCGGCGGACTGGACCCTGCTGGAGGTCGGTCTGGGCGGGCGGCTTGATGCCACGAATGTGGTGGACCGTCCCCGGCTCACGATCATCACCCCGGTCAGCATGGACCATGAATCCTTCCTGGGCGATACCCTGGCCAAGATCGCGGGCGAGAAGGCTGGGATCATCAAGCGCGGCGTGCCCTGCATCGTCGGCCCGCAGGCTCCCGAGGGGCTGGCGGTGATCGAGGCGCGTGCCGAGGCACTTGGCGCACCGCTCTGGGTGTTTGGCCAGCACTGGACCGCCTGGGAGGAACGCGGACGGCTGGTCTATCAGGACGAGAACGGCCTTCTCGATCTGCCCCTGCCCAACCTGCCCGGCCCGCACCAGGTCCAGAACGCCGGGGCCGCCATCGCGGCGCTGCGGCTCCTGGGCAAGGACGGGGCGACGTGCGAGGCGGCGGTGACCCGCGCCTTCTGGCCCGCCCGGATGCAGCGCCTGCGGCAGGGGCCGCTGGTGGACCTGGCGCCGCAGGTCGAGCTTTGGCTCGACGGTGGCCACAACCCCGCGGGGGGTGAGGCTGTGGCTGCGACCCTGGCACGGATGCCGCGACGCGAGACGCATCTGATCTGCGGGATGCTGAACACCAAGGATGTGACCGGCTACATGCGGCCACTCGGGCCGCAGGTGACGCGGCTTCATGCGGTGTCGATCCCGGGGGAGAAGAACACGCTTCCGGCCGATGCGACGCGCGATGCCGCGGTGGCGGTGGGGATGGATGCCGTGACGGCGGGGTCAGTCGCCGAGGCCCTGTCGGGGATCGCAGCGACGTCACCAGAGGCCCGGGTGCTGATTTGCGGTTCGCTCTACCTGGCCGGAACGGTCCTGCGCGAGAACGGATGACGGCTCGTCGATGACTTCGTCACTCCTCGCGGCGCACTCCGGCGAGAAGACGAAGTTGCACGAGGAGGTGTCGCTCAGGCCCCATAGCGCGCAAGGAACATGTCCACCGCGCCATGGACCGAGCGATGAGCCAACTCGGGTGTGATCGTCTCGGCCATCCCGAAGATCAGTTTCTCGTGGATCGTCGCCTTGCAAAGTTGCGCGAACTGGTCGGCTGCCAGATCGAAATCCTCGATCCGCAGCTGCCCCGCGTCCACATAGGCCCGCAGGTGATGGACCAGCCGCTCATGGATCCGACCCGGCCCAAAGTCGTAGAACTGGCGACCAAGACCTGGAAACCGCTCACCTTCGCCCACCACGATGCGGAACATCCGCTGGCCGAAATCCGACAGCTGGAACGCCACGATCCGCTCTGCCGCGATGGTCAGGGCCACCCGCACCGGCGCGTCACCCTCGACCATCGCTTCGGCCGCCTCAGTCTGGCGGTGGCATTCGCAGCGTGCCACTTCAAGGAACAACAGCTGCTTGTCGGGAAAATAGGCGTAGATCGTCGCCTTCGACACCCCCGCCTCACGTGCGATGTCATCCACCGATGCCCGCTCGAACCCGTCGCGCATGAAGATCGTCCGGGCGCCTTCCAGCACCTGGTCGAACTTCCGGCCGCGCCGGACGGCGTGATCGTGGATGGCGTTCATCGGACCCTCTGTCCGAGACCATAGACCAACGTGCTCCGCCGCGGCAAGCAAGGGGGCGATCACTCGTCCAGCGGGCAGCGGGCCGCGCCTGGGTCAGTGCAGTCCTTGGTAGACGGGCTGACCGTAGGCTCCGGGAAGCTGAGCGATGGCAGCAGAGTGCCCAGCGAGTCGGCCGCGACGGGGGCGGCAAGGGCAAGGCTGGCTGCAAACATCAGGGCAAGACGGCGCATGGGGGTCTCCAATCTGAACTTTTCAGTTTAGATTTACGACTAAACTGCTGAGTTCATTTCCGCAAGCACGAAGTGAACCAAGCAGTTCAAAATCCAGCATTGCGGCGGCTATGCAGGGTGTTAGATTAGAATCGTTCCAAATTATGGTGCCGCTGTGCTCTCCGCTCTCACTTTCCGCCGCCGCTTCGCCGACTTGACCGAGCAGGAGGTCCTGGCACTGGCCATCTCCTCCGAGGAGGACGACGCGCGAATCTACCGCAGCTTTGCCGAACGCCTGCGGGCCGATTTCCCGGCCTCGGCGGCGGTGTTCGACGGCATGGCGCTTGAAGAGGACACCCACCGCAAGCGCCTGATTGACCTGCACCGTGCCCGCTTCGGCGAGGTGATCCCGCTGATCCGGCGCGAGCATGTCGCGGGCTTCTACGCCCGCCGCCCGGTCTGGCTGGCGCAAAACCTCTCGCTGGACAGCATGCGGGGCGAGGCTGCTGCCATGGAAAAGACGGCGCATGACTTCTACCTCCGAGCCGCCGCCCGCACCCAGGATGCCGAGACACGGAAACTCCTTGGCGACCTCGCAGCGGCCGAGGCCGGGCACGAACGCCACGCGAAAGGGCTGGAGGAAAAGCATCTTTCTGATGATGCCCGCGGCGAGGAAGACCAGACCGCAAAGCGCCAGTTCATCCTTACCTGGGTGCAGCCGGGCCTCGCGGGCCTGATGGATGGCTCGGTCTCGACCCTCGCGCCGATCTTTGCCACGGCCTTCGCCACGCAGGACACCTGGACGACCTTCCTCGTGGGGTCGGCCGCCTCGGTCGGCGCCGGCATCTCGATGGGCTTCACCGAGGCCGCGCATGACGACGGCGTCCTGTCCGGCCGCGGCTCGCCGGTGAAACGCGGCCTCGCCTCGGGGATCATGACCACCGTCGGCGGCCTGGGCCATGCGCTGCCCTACCTGATCCCAGATTTCTGGACCGCCACCACCATCGCGATGATCGTCGTCTTTGTGGAGCTTTGGGCCATCGCCTGGATCCAGAACCGCTACATGGAGACGCCCTTCCTCCGCGCGGCCTTGCAGGTCGTGGTCGGGGGTGCTCTGGTCTTTGCCGCAGGGGCATTGATCGGAGGCGGATGATGTATCGCAAGGGTGAGGTGAGCTACCAGCCGCTGCCTTTGCCGGATCGTGTGCAGCTGGAGCCAGAGGCTTCGCTGGCCGCCGCCGAACGCTTCCTCTCCTATATGAGGCAGCGCCATTCCGTGCGGGACTTCTCGACCCGCCCGGTGCCCGAGGCGGTAATCGCCGCCTGCATCGCCGCGGCTGGCACGGCACCTTCGGGGGCGAATCACCAACCCTGGCATTTCGTCGCAATCAGCGATCCTGCGATGAAAGCCCGGATCCGCGAGGGCGCCGAGGACGAAGAACGCGCCTTCTACCAGGGCGGGGCGGGGGATGAATGGCTGGCCGCACTAGAGCCGATCGGGACCGGCGTGTCGAAGCCCCACCTGACCGACGCGCCCTGGCTGATCACCGTCTTCGCGCAGCGCTACGGTGTGACGCAGGACGGGACGCGCTACAAGAACTACTATGTGCCGGAAAGCGTCGGTATTGCGACGGGGATGTTGATCACCGCGATCCATCATGCCGGTCTGGTCTGCCTGGAGCACACGCCGAACCCGATGAAATTCCTGGGCCCGCTTTGCGGTCGGCCAGAGCACGAAAAGCCGGTGATGATCCTGCCCGTCGGCTATCCGGCCGACCATGCCACCGTACCGGCTGTTGCCAAGCGGAAGAAACCGCTTGGCAATATCCTGTCGGTCTTCCGCGCCTAACGCAGGGTCGCGACCCGACGCGGGGTCACCGTGGGCTGGTCCTCGGCAGAAATCTCTTCCGCCGCCTCCGGCTCCGGCGGAACGGACAGCGCCTCGCGGCTTCCGTCCTCCTCCGGGTTGACCTTCAGCGGCAACAGCACTGGCTCTGTCGCCACTGTTGTCAGGCGTTTCGGGCGGGTGATGGCCATCGAGGGGCGCGGGGGGCGGGTTTCCCTGGGGCGGGCGCTCGCGTCGTTCACCTTGATGATCGTGAAGCTGATGTTGTCCTGGTCCGGGTCGGCCAGCCGGTTCAGCTCTTCCAGCAGCCGTTCCGCGATCTCGGTCGAGCGGCTCTTGCGGTATTTGTGCACCACCCGCTCGATCTGGGCATTCGTCAGGAACTGCAGCCCGTCCGAGGAACAGATCACGATATCCCCCGCCTGCAGCTCATAGGGCTTGGCCGGGCAGTCGATCTTCGGAATCCGCGTCCCCATCAGCACCGAGATCAGGCAGTTGCGGTCCGGGTGGTTCGCGCCGACCTCGGGCTCCATCAGGCCCGACTTCACCATGAAGTCGATCTGCGGCGCCATCGAATGATCCTCGTTCAACTGGCTCAGCTTGCCGCCCCGGAACAGGAACAGGGGCGAATCGCCGATCGAGATCCACCACAGCCGGTTCTCCACCAGGCAGGGCACCACCAGCGTCGCGCCCATGCCCTGCGTCTCGGGGTGGGTGCGGCTGTGCTGGCGCAGCGTCTCGTTCGCCAGGTCGGCCACGCTGCGCAGGATCTCGGGCGCGCGGGCCTCGAAGGCCTCGACATCCGCGAAATGGAACTTAAGCTCGCTGTAGACCTCGGTCAGGACGATCTTCGACGCCACGTCCCCGGCCGCATGGCCGCCCATCCCGTCGGCCAGCACCACGAAACCGGCCTCGGCGCCCACCGGGAAATCGGCGGTGATCGCGTCCTCCTGATAATCCCGCGCGCCCTGGCTTATCCCCGAGGCGACGTCATAGCGCGGCTCACGCGATCGCCACATCATGCCCGTCTCCTCCGGCCTCGCTGGCCGTCCAGTTGAAGTCAGGCGTGCAGAGCACCTTCAGAAGCAGCGTCGTCTCGCCGATCTGGATCACGTCGCCATCGCCCAGCGCCTCGGTCGACAACAGCGGCTTGCCGTTCAGCCGCACCAGGTTCGACTTGCCGCCATGCCCGATGTGGAACCGATGCGAGGCCGGATCATAGGCGATCGCCGCATGGTTCTGCCGCGAGATCGCCATGTCTCCGAAGTCCAAAGCCACCGTCTGATCCACACCACGCCCGATCTGGCTGACACCCTGGGTCAGGGCAAAGGCCGCCCCCCTGCCGGGGCCCTCCTTCACCACCAGCCAGCCGGTCGGGAACATCACATGCCCCTGGCCAGGGGCTGCCTCGGCCACCGGGATCGCCGGTTTCTCAGGCTCTTCGAACAGCGGCACGACCGAGGCAGGCTGCACGTCAAAGCCCAGGATGCGGGTTTTCGTGCGGGTCGGGCGCCGCCGATCCGTCTCGGCCGCCGGGGGTGGGGCGGCGGGTTTCTCCGCCTTCATCTCGGCTTCCTCGAGATCCCAGATATTCACCGAAGGAGCCTGCGCCCCGTCCGGCAGCGACACTTTCTGCTTGATCACCCGGCTGGGCCGGGCCGCCGGAAGCTCGGCCTCGGGGGCCGCGGCCGGTGCGGTCGGGGAAGGTGCAGGTGCGGCTGCGGCAAGCTGCTCGCGCAGACGCTTCACTTCCAGCTCGGCCAGGGCGGCCATCACCGGATCAGGGCCGGCCTCGGCCACGGGGGCCGCCTTGGCGGGCGCGGCCGTCTTGCCGAAGAATGAGCGTAGGAATTTCAAGGTGTGCCCCCCTGATTCTGGAACCCGACCGCGCCTGGCGTCATGCGCCCTCCGTCAGATGGAAAGTTGCGTCCAGCGTGCTGCCCCGACGCTGGACTGTAAAACCGAAAGTTGCAACACCACCAGACAGCTCTCGTTCAAGTATGGCACTCAATGCACCCGTGGTCCCGATCGTCTCGCCGGTCGGGCGATAGACCAGAAGCACGTCGCCGACCTGCAGATCGGTCTTCGCCCCGGTCGGCACAGCTGCGACCACGGTCTGCGTGCCAGTGGGCGTTTCGACCATGTCGAAGGCAAGCCCGTCCGCAAGACGCAACCCGACCACGACGGGCAGGGCCTCCATCTTGCGGACGATGTCTGCGCCGGGGGCCGCTTCATAGCCGATGATGACCTTGAGCTCGGAAACCGTCGCCAGATCCGCCCCCTGCGCCAGCATGGCGGGCAGCGCAGCCCCGTCCTGCACCGGCTGGCCATTCACCTCGACAAGGCGCTGGCCCGGCTGCATCCACAGCGGCGAGGTGGGCAGGACCCCGGTCACCAGCGTCGGATCGGCCGGGTCGGCCAGGAAAGGCAGACGCACGCTGCGGGTAACAGCATAGGGCGCATCGGCCGAAATCTCGGGCAGGGCGGTGACCGTGGCCACCGGAGTGTCGGTCCGGCCCGGCAGGTCGACCGCCAGCGTCAGCAGCCCCGCCACCAGCAGCATCGCCGCCGCCGACAGCATCAGCACGGTGCGGCGCGACGACCGCCGCATCTCGGGCGTTGGGACCGGGGACGGGGTCGCAAGACCGGCGGCCACCTCGGGGAAGGGATCGGCGGCCGGAACCTGCGGCTCGACCACACGAAGCGCGGCGGCGGCGGGGATCACCGGCTGCGGCGAGCGCAGCGCCACGGCGGGCGCGGGCGGCTCGCGCAGCATGGCCTGCCATTCGGCCGCGGTCTGGATCCGGTCGCGCGGGAAGATCGCCATCGCCTTGTCGATCGCCGCAAGAAAGGCCGGGGGATAGCCCTTGATCCGCCCGGACAGCGGGCGGTGCGGATCGGCCTCACGGCTGGCGATGGCCGACAGCCGTTCCTGCGACGAGGCGGGCGTCTCGCCGGTGATCAGGTGGTAGAAACTGGCGCCCAGGGCATACAGGTCGCTGCACGGCGCCTGCTTGCTGCCCGCGATGTAGAATTCCTGCGGCGAATAACCGTCCTTCACCACCCGCAGCCCGGACAGCGCCCGACTTTTCCGCGTCATCTCTTTCCGCGAGGCGCCGAAGTCGATCAGCACGGGATTGCCGGTCACGCGGTCCAGCAGGATGTTGTCGGGCGAGATGTCGCGGTGCAGCAGCCCCTGCTCATGGACATAGCCCACCGCGTCCAGCACCTTGCCCAGAATCGCCACGATCTCCTGCGGCTCCAGCCGGGGGATCTTGCCTTCCACCGTCTCCAGCAGGTCGGGGCCCTGGATGTAGTCCATCGCCATATAGGCGGTTTCATTATCCTCAAAGACCTGGTGGACCCGCACGATATGCGGATGATCCAGCCGGGCAAGGTTCTGCGCCTCTTGCAGGAAGAGGTTCACGATCGAACGGTACTCATCCTGCCGCTGGCGGGTGCGCGGCCCGACCGACAGGCCGTTGCGGCGACAGAAGCTGGCGGGGAAACATTCCTTCACCACGACCCGACGCGACAGGGAATCCTTCGCCAGATAGGTGATGCCGAAACCGCCGCTGTTCAGGAAAGATTCGATCGTGAACTGACCGTAAAGGAGCTTGGTCCCCGGTTTCAGTTCGTCGGCGAAATGTTCCTCGCCGATATCCTCGATTCTTGCAGCAGCCGATGTCATTCTGTTCACCTGGTAATACCCGTCGGCCCCACCCATGGCCCGAGTCTTCTCGTGATAACGCCCGAGTTGGGCCAAATCGTGATGCCATTTCGTTCCTTTTCCGCCACATTCCGCCGGTTTGGGAAGGATGGCGCCGGCTTCTGAAAGCAGGGAATCCGCAGCCCAGCCGCGCAACTGGACCCCTGGCAACCCTTGTTGCCCATGCACGAAAAGTTCCCGCCCTTCCGCCTGCCAAGGTTTTGCCACAAGGCCGTCAAGCGCGCGGGCAGCCCGGACCTGCTAACAAAGGCCGATTCTCTGGCCGACACCTTGCCCTTTCCCGCCCCGCGTGACACCACGGGCCATGGTCGAGATCTTCCTGAAAATCCTGCCCTTCTTCGCCGTGATCTGCCTTGGCTACATTGCCGTCCGCATCCGGTTCTTCAGCGAAGAGGCGACGGTCTACCTCACCCGTTTCGTCTTCTACTTCGCTCTGTCGGCCATGCTGTTCGGCTTTGCCGCCAACCTGGACATTGCGGCGATCCTGTCCTGGCCGCTGGTCCTGGCCTATCTCCTTGGAACCTCGCTCGTCTGGAGCCTGGTGGCCTCGGTCGCGCTGTGGCGTGGTACCAGCAAGGAAGAGGCCGTGTTCGAGGCGCATACCGGCGTGATCGGCAATGTGGGCTTCCTTGGCATCCCGATGCTCGCGCTGCTCTTGGGGCCAGAGGCGGTGGGGCCGGTGCTGCTGGTGCTTGCGGTCGATCTGATCGTGTTCTCCTCGATCCTGACCATGACGATCACGGGTCTGCGCGCGGGCCGGGTCAGCGCGCAGACCTTCCGCATCCTGGCGGTGGGGCTGGCGAAGAACCCGATGATCGGCTCCACCGTCCTGGGCATCGCCTGGGGCGCGACGGGCCTGGCCCTGCCTGGCCCGGTGAATGAATTCATGTCCCTTTTGGGCGCCGCGGCCACGCCCTGCGCGCTGTTCGCGATCGGGGCTTCGCTTGCAGGCCGCTCGGCCGAAAGGCTGCAGGTGGCCGGCTGGTTGTCGGTGGCCAAGCTGGTCCTGCATCCGGCGGCGGTGGCGGCGGCTTGCTGGACTTTCGGCGTCGGCGGCTATGCGGCGGGGGTCACGATCGCCGCAGCCGCCTTGCCTGTCGCAGGCAACGTGTTCATTCTGGCGCAGCACTATCGCGTTGCGCCGCAACGGGTTTCAACCGCGATCCTGCTGTCCACCGCGGCTTCGGTCCTGACGGTGACGGCGGTGATCGCCCTGATCGGCCAAGGGAGTTGACCATGAAGACCATCTCGGAAAACCGCGCCTTCGGGGGCGTGCAGGGGGTCTACAGCCACGCCGCACAGACCACGGGCTGCGACATGACCTTCGGCCTCTACCTCCCCGCGCAGGCCGAGGACGGGCCGGTCCCGCTGCTGTGGTTCCTCTCGGGCCTGACCTGCACGCATGAAAATGCGATGATCAAGGCCGGAGCCCAGCGTTGGGCGGCCGAGGCGGGGCTCGCGCTCTGCTTCCCCGACACTTCGCCGCGCGGCGAGGGGGTGGCGAACGACCCGGACTTCGCCCTGGGTCAGGGGGCGGGCTTCTACGTCAACGCGACCCAGAAGCCCTGGGCGCCGCACTTCCGCATGTGGGACTATGTGACCGAGGAACTGCCGCGCCTGCTGTTCAACGCCTTCCCGCTGGCCGAAGAGGCTCAGGCGATCACCGGTCATTCGATGGGCGGTCACGGCGCGCTCACCATCGCGATGAGCTTTCCGGGCCGCTTCGCCAGCGTCTCGGCCTTCGCCCCGATCTGCAACCCGACGGCCAGCGACTGGGGCCGCCCGCAGTTGACCGCCTATCTCGGTCCCGATGAATCGACCTGGGCGGCGCATGATGCCAGCCTCCTCATGCGGCGGCGGGGGTTCGATGGGCCGATGCTGGTGGACCAGGGGACGTCGGACCAGTTCCTGGACAAGCTGAGACCCGAGGCCCTTGCCGAGGCGATGGCCGCCGCGCGACAGGGGGGCACGTTCCGCATGCAGAAGGGCTATGACCACAGCTATTTCTTCGTCTCCAGCTTCATGGAAGATCATGTCCAGTTCCATGCTGCGGCTCTCCTGGGTTAAGGCTCTTCTCCTGGCGCTGGTGGTGGCCCTTCCGTCCCCCGTCGCGGCGGAGTCGACCCAGGCGGTGCTGGCCGGAGTGAACGACGCGCGGGTCAAGGCCGGCTGCGCGCCGCTGAAGGTCAACCCCAAGCTGATGGCCGCCGCGAAGGCCCATGCCCGCGCGATGGCCGAGCAGAATTTCTTCGGGCACACCGGGAAGGACGGCAGCAAGTCGGGCAACCGGATCAAGCGGCAGGGCTACAGCTACCGCGCCGCGGCCGAGAACATCGCGGCGGGGCAGAAGTCGGCCTCGCAGGTGCTGGGCAACTGGCTGAAAAGCGCGGGCCACCGGCGGAACATCCTGAACTGCCGCCTGAAGGAGACCGGGATCGCCGTGGTCTACCAGCCCGACGACCAGCCGATCCGGGGGCAGAGCCAGCCGTTCCGCTATTACTGGGTCCAGGTCTTCGCGGCTCCGAAATGACGGTCTACATCGACGCCGATGCCTGCCCGGTCAAGGCCGAGGCCGAGGCGGTCGCCACCCGGCATGGCGTGCGGATGGTGCTGGTCTCGAACGGGGGGATCCGGCCGTCGCAGAACCCGCTGGTCGAGAGTGTCTTCGTCTCGGAAGGGCCGGACGAGGCGGACAAGTGGATCGCGGCGGCCTGCGGGCCGGGGGATGTGGTGGTGACCGCCGACATCCCGCTGGCGGCCCGCTGTGTCGCTGCCGGGGCGAGGGTGGTCAAGCCGACCGGAGAGGAGCTGACGGGGGCCAACATCGGGATGGTCCTGGCTACCCGGGACCTGATGGCCGACCTGCGCGCGGCCGATCCGTTCCGTCAGGGGGGCGGGCGGCCCTTCGGGAAGGCCGACCGGAGCCGGTTCCGCGAGGTGCTGGACCGGGTTCTGCGGCAGGTGTCCACGGTGGACAAATCCAGGTAACACAGCCTTTTCAAGTGCTTGCCTGTTTTCATTCACGAATTCTTAACTTTTCCGCCGCCCCCCGCGCGCAAAGCGGTTGTCTGCCGGGCGGGCCTGTGCTGTCCTGTCGCGCGACCCCGAGCTGGAGCCTTGCCGATGAAGAACCTGGTGTTTGCGATCCTGGCGGTATCCACCGCGATCCTGGGCTTTTATGCCTATCAGACCAGCCAGAAGGTCAACGGCCTTCAAGCCGAGCTGGCGGCGCGGGAGGCCGCCCTGACCACGATGGAGGGCGAGAAGGCGGCGCTTGAGGCCGAGAAGGCCAGGCTGGAGGCGCAGACCGCGACGTTGCAGGCCGAAGTCGATGCCCTGACCGCCGAGGCTGAGGCCGCGACGGCTCCAGTCGCTCCGGCGGTGGAACCTGCGCCTGCCGAACCTGCGCCTGCCGAACCCGCCGCGCCCGAGGCCTCGCCGACCCCAGCCCCCTGACCGCGCCCGCCTGACCGCGCCATGCCATGTCGCGGGCGGAACAGACAGGCGAAGGGCGCGCGGATCATCTGCGGCCATGGTACGCAATCAAGCCCTGGCCGGGGTGCTGTTCGCGGCAGCAGGCACGCTGATCTTTTCCATCAACGACATGGCAATCAAGTTCCTGTCGGGCGGCTATGCGCTGCATCAGGTGATCCTGATCCGCGCCCTGGTCGCGATGAGCTTCATCCTGGTGGTCATCCATGTCTCGGAACGCGGCTGGTCGCAGATCGCCACCAGCCGGCCGGGCACGCACCTGTTGCGCGTGGGGATCGTCATGGTCTCGAACGTAACCTTCTTTGTCGGCCTTGCGGCGATGCCCCTGGCGGATGCGGTGGCGGTGGCCTATGTCAGCCCGATTGTCGTCACGCTGCTGTCCATCGTCGTTCTGGGCGAGAAGGTGGGGCCAAGGCGCTGGGCGGCGATTGGCGTGGGGATGCTGGGCGTGATCATCATGCTGCGCCCCGGCGCGGGAATGATCCAGCCGGCGGCGGTGCTGGTGCTGATCTCGGCCGTGCTTTACGCCAGCGGCAACCTGCTGGCGCGGCACATGGGCGGGACCGAAAGCGCGATGACGCTGAGCTTCTATGTCCAGGCCGGGTTCATCGTGATCAGCGTCGCGATGGGCCTGTGGGTCGGCGACGGGCATATGGCAACGGATGACAAGCTGTGGGCCTTCCTGTTCCGGCCCTGGATCTGGCCGCCCCTGCACGACTGGCCGGTCTTTCTGGCCACGGGCCTGTCGGTGGGGATCGGCGGGCTGATGGTGACGCAGGCCTATCGCACGGCCGAGGCGGGCTTGATCGCGCCCTTTGAATATGTGGGCATGCCGATGGCGATCCTGTGGGGGGTGCTGGTCTTTGGCACTTTCCCCGATGCGACGGCCTGGGTCGGGATTGCGCTGATCTGCGGGTCGGGCCTTTATGTCATCTGGCGCGAGACGGTGCGGAGGCAGACGGATGCAACCTGAGGCGGTGGTCTTCGACATCGGCAATGTGCTGGTGGGCTGGGACCCCGAGTCCTTCTACGACCGCGAGATCGGCGAGGCCCGGCGCCGGGCGCTGTTCGCCGAGGTGGACCTGCACGGGATGAACGAAAGTCTGGATGCGGGGGCGCTGTTCCGCGAGACGGTCTATGACTGGGCGGAGCGGCACCCTGCCTGGTCGGCCGAGGTGCGGATGTGGCACGACCGCTGGGCGGACCTTGCCAGCCCGCGGATCGAGGGCTCGATTGCTTTGCTGCGCGCCTTGCGGCGCAAGGGGGTGCCGGTCTTTGCGCTGACGAATTTCGGGAAATATTCCTATGAGGCGGCGAAGGGCTGGCTGGAGTTTCTGGGCGAGTTCGACCGAGAATTCGTCTCGGGCCGCCTGGGGGTGATGAAACCGGACCCGGCGATCTATGCGCTGGTCGAGGCGGAAAGCGGGATTGCCGGGGCGGGGTTGTTGTTCGCCGACGACCGGGCGGACAACATCACGGCGGCGGCGCGGCGGGGCTGGCGGACGCATCAGTTCGAAAGCTGGCAAGGCTGGGCGCGGCGGCTGGTGGCCGAGGGGCTGTTGAGCGAAGCGGAGGCGGGCCTGTGACCGAGATCGTTCCGAAAGAGGCCGAGGCCCTGCTGGACTGGCCGGGGCTTCTGGCGGCGCTGGAGGCGGGGCACCGCCTGCCCCGGGCCGGGATCAAGGACCTGTTCCTGCACCGGGGGGCGGATACTCTGCTGGATCGGGCGGCCTGGATCGACGGGTTGGGGTCCTTGGTGAAGGTGGCGATGGTGCATCCGGGCAATGCCGCGCGCGGGCTGCCCACGATCAACGGGGCGGTGACTCTGTTCGACGATCTGACGGGGGTGTTGTCGGCGATCGTGGACTTCCATCTGGTGACCAAGTGGAAGACGGCGGGGGACAGCCTGCTGGCGGCCAGTCGGCTGGCACGGAAGGACAGCCGGGCGTTCCTGCTGGTCGGGGCGGGGAATGTGGCACGGTCGATGGTCGAGGCCTATTCCAGCCTGTTCCCCGAGGCCCGCTTCACGGTCTGGAGCCGCAGCCGTCAGTCGGCCCAGGCGATGGGCCTGCCGGTGGCCGATGATCTGGAGGCGGCGGTCAGGGCGGCGGACGTGATCTGCACCGCGACCATGGCGACGGAGCCTCTGATCCGGGGCGAGTGGCTGCAGCCCGGCCAGCATCTGGACCTGATCGGCGCGTTCAAGCCCGGCATGCGCGAGGTTGACGACCGTGCGATGCAGCGGGCGCGGCTGTTCGTGGACAGCCGGGCGACGACGATCCACCATATCGGCGAGATCATGGAGCCGCTGGCGTCGGGCGCGATCACCGAGGCCGATATCCTGGCGGATTTCTACGACGATCCCGCGCTGTTCGCCCGGCGGTCGGCGGACGAGATCACCATCGCCAAGAACGGCGGCGGGGCGCATCTGGACCTGATGACCGCCCGTTTCATCGCCGACCGCTGGGCCCGCCGCTAGACGCGGTGCGGCAGCGACAGGCTGGGCGATGGCGCCTGGAAGGCTCATTGCCGAGCGTGGTGGATGACCGCTCGCGGCGATACCATGCAAGGCCTCATTCAGCCCTTGGCCATCAGAGCGACACTCGATCTCTCCGACCGGATCGTCGGCTTAGGGGGCTGCGGCGAGGAGTTCGCGGACTGTCGTTTCGAAGGGTTTGCAGGCGGCCTTCAGCTGGTCAGGGGTTGCTGCTGCAAATTCGGGAAGCAGGCGCGCTTCCGCATAGGCGACGGCCTTGTCGTTCAGCGCAGCGCCCGCGCCCGCGTGTTTCGCAAGGTATGCGGTGGCAAGATCGCGCGACAGGGTGACGTCAAAGGCGCCGCCCTTCGCACATTCTCGCGCCTGCACCTGGATCTCCATGTCGCTGATAAGGTCCCAGAAAAGGGCATAGGAGGCTTCTTCGTCCGAGAAGGGAAAACCGGATGCCGTAGCCGCGCTCTGTTGTGCAAGAGACGGGCTTGGAGCCAGCAGCCAGAGCAGCTGACCAGCCAGCATGAACCTGGAGATCGTCATTCTGCCTGTCATCCCAACCTCATGCGGTTGTTCCAGCAGTGCATCACCTAGGGGCGCTGTCGCGCCCGTGGCGCCCGAAAAGTGCCGTGTCGTCGAGCCTTGCAAGGCGGCATGGGCCGGCCCGGCTTGCCCCACCTCATGGACGTTCAGAAATCCCGCACGGCTGGCCCGAAGGTCGGCATCATGCACGAAATAGCCCGACAAGACCAGCCTCTCGCGGGCACGGGCAAAGTCCACGGCGCACTGCAGGTTTACCGGGGTGACGGGAACCGCAGATGCTCAAGTTGCATGGCCGCGTCCAGTGCCGACAGGTTGGCGCGCGTCCGACGAGGTCGAGGCGTTACGGGACGGCGCCGCCGTTGTCCGGATGCTTGGCAACCATGCCGTCATGCGCGACCTGGCGTTTCGACGTCTGGTCAACCCGGCGGGAGCACAGCGGAAAATCGACCTTCCATGGTCTGGGTCCGGGACGGATCGAGAACCTGTCGCATGACATCTGTGCTGTAGGTCAGCGTCGCCGTGAAAGTGCCGGCCACCGTGAGACCCGCGTCCGAGATCTCGAAGGTTTCGATCGACACGGAAAGGCTGGTGTCGTCCAGTGCAAGCCACCCGCCGCCATATCCTTCCGTCAGGTATTGCAGGGTGGGTTCGCTCGCGACCGGCGCGCCGGTGGAGGTGATTACACCGAAGTCAAGAATCAGCGCCTCATTCACCGAGGTCGCGGTGTCATCGGTTGCGTGGCCCCAAAGCGAGACATCGACCAGAAGACCCGGCATTTCCTCCCTCCAGGCGCTTTGGCTCTGCGCACCATCCCGGGTCACGAACCATGTGCGAAAGGTATCATCCTGTCGCGCCTCAAGAGTGCCAAGCACCTCTTGCGCCGAGATCGGCGTAGCAATCGACAACAGCAGGGCAAATAGCAGCGGAGATCTGGTCATTGGAAATCCTTGAGAGTGAGGCGACGGTTGCGCCTGTAGCCAGGCGATCAGTCCAGATAGGCGGACAGATCCGGCAGGTCGGTGTCGGGACAGGGCTCTGGCAGGGCCGCCACGATCACGATACCGCCCTCCAGGATACGCGGCCGCGCCTCTTCGAACGGCAGGTCCGGGCCATCCGAGTCTGAACGCAGGCTGTCGCGGATCGTCTCGAGGGCTTGCGTGATCTCTGGCGGAAGCTCCCCCTCGTCGGCAAACGCCTGAGACGTACCCAAGGCCTGCATCGCCCGCATGGAAAGGCGTGTCACCGACATGGCGTTCACCCGCTGCGAGTCAGATGCTTCTGTCTCGATCTCGTCGATCGTCCAGAGAAGATCCTCGATCTGCGAGCAAACGACGGAAGTGGCCGCCGAAGCTGTGCTGGCTGACACAACAAGCGCCGCGGCAACGGGGATGATTTTCATCAGCTCCTCCTTCCGAACCTGCAGCAAGCGAGCCTTCGCACCGATTGCCGCTTTTTTGAGCAGACAACGAACGTGCTAGCGTTGCAAGACTGTTCTTCCGTCAAGGGCCCAGCTGCACCAGTGGTGCAGCTGGATGTCCCCTTCCACGCGCCGCGCGCAGCTCCGAGGGCGGCCCTGGGACCGGCGAAGGGTATTCGGGGCGGGATTGCCGGGGCGAAGTCGGACGAGATCTGCCGCCACAGGCGGGATCGCCGCGGCATCGCCCTGTGCATTCGCGATGGTCTTGACGACCACATCCTCAACCCTCCCTTCGCGCAGGAAGGCGTCTAGCACCGGGTCAAGGCGGCGCCCTTCACCTGCATGGCGTCGCGATCCATTGGCTGAACGATGCTCTGCCCCCCGGAATTTCCTTCGCTGCGATGTAGAGTCTGCCCAAGCTGAGAATGAGCAGTCGACATGAGGAAGAGCCGGTTCACGGAGGTGCAGATCATCGGGATGATCAAGGAGCAGGACGCCGGTTTGCCGACCTTGGAGCTGCGCCGGAAGCACGGGTCGAGTCCCGCGACGTTCTATAGGTTGAAGGCAAAGTATGGCGGGATGGACCTGTCCGACGCGAAACGGCTGAGGCAACTCGAGGACGAAAATGCAAAGCTGAAGCGCCTGCTGGCGGATACCATGCTGGACGATGTGGTTCTGCAAGACTTGCCGGGAGAACCCTGACGTCGAGCCATTGTGCGCCATTGGTTCGAGCACAATGGCGAGGGCTGCAAGGGCGGGACGCGGTGTTGCGGGCGATGAGGGGGCGTCCGATCCCCCAACGCCGGGCCTGTGTCCTGATCGGTGTCGATCCGAAAAAGGTGCGGCGCAGGCGTGGGCGCAAACGGGCGCAGATTGGCCGAACCCCGATGCCGGCACCCATGCGGCCGAACCAGTGGTGGTCGCTGGACTTTCTGTCCGACACCCTTGGGGCATGCCGGAAGTTCCGCACCCTGGCGGTCAACGACGACTGCTGCCGTGAAAACCTCGCGCTGATCGCCGACACCAGCATCTCGGGGGCCAGAGTGGCGCGGGAACTGGATGCGCTGGTCAGGATCTATGGCAAACCGGCCTGCATCGTCTCGGACAACGGCACCGTGTTCACCACCCCAGGGACTCTCGTCATGAACGCGGGACGACCGGGGGCAGGTCACTACAATCAGACGAGCTACTTCGATGAGGCCGTCGACATCCATCACATCTTCCCCCGCGCCTGGAGCCAGAAGAACGGCATCACGCGGGAGCGGTATGACACCATCATCAACAAGACACCGCTCAGTTCCAAGTCGGTCAGGATCGTAGGCGGCGATGCGCCGTCTGTATATCTCACGCGACTACCGAAGCAGGGGCCGGCATCCGACGCCGCCATCGTTACCCACCTTGAGAGCCACCTGATCGATCCCCTGCTGCTGCGGTCGGATGACTTCGACGGTTTCGTCGGACGGCGTCAGGAGGCGCTGCTAGGGCTGATCGAAGCCGCGACCGGCAAGGCGATCTACCGAGGGTCAGCGACGTGCTCTGGCCGGCACGGGCTTCCGTGTGTCGTCGCAAGGCGGCCATCGGGATTGTCTCTACGAGGGCGAGACCGGGCGCTTCCGCACAAGGCCGGACCTCATCGTCCGGCAGGGCGAGAAGATAGTGCTGATCATCGACACCAAGTGGAAGCGCATGACGCCGCGCATCGACGATCCAAAGCAAGGGGTCAGCCAGGCGGACGTCTACCAGCTGATGGCCTACGGCCAACTCTATGACTGCCCGACGGTCATGCTGCTCTACCCGCATCACGGCGATTTGCCTCCTGACCCTGTCCGTCAGAAGTATTCGATAGCTGTCAAGGGGGCGGTTGAGACGCTCATTGTGGCAACTCAGGATCTTGGGGGTACACTGCGGGAGAACCGAAATACGCTGCGACAGCTGGTGATGGCGTTCGTTGCGACGGACTCTGGGTTGGAAACAGACAACAGGCACTACGTTGGGCTTCAGAATGCGACCTCAGATGACCGGCCACTGAACTTTCATCCAGCCGCGACCGGAGCCGGTCGCTGATCTGCGCCGCGCTGCGGGACCAAGTGCGGACGTGCGAATGAAGGCCATGGCGGGCGGCCACGCAACTGCAAATCCGGCTGCCTCCGAAGAGGCGGGTCCTGTGCAGTGAGGAGCTTCAGGGCCTGCCGGTGACAAGCGGGCACATTCGCCATTGAAGGCGAATGCGCCCGCTTGCTTCAATGGCCGGACACCGACCATTGGGCCGGTGAAAACTCAAACCAGCCTGGCGGGCTCCGAGCGGGTTCGCCGCCATCCCCGCCGCCGCGCTTGATCCGGCCCTCTGTCCGGCGTCTCCTGCGGTCCCCGCGCTTTCGGGTCCGGGTCCCCATCGTCGAAAACAAGCTGACCGAAGAACTACGCGCCTTTGCTGCTTCCCGCCTCCGTCGAAGAAACTGACTGCGCGAGGCCCGCGACGATCTGTCGAAACTCTCCGAGGATTTCGCCATGGTTCTTGTCGAGGTAGCGGGCGAGTCGGTCATTCTGCAGGAGGCGCTCTACATAGCGACCTGCCACCACCAGCCGGAGGTGATCTGGCCCAAGGGAGCCTTCGATCAGTTTGATGTTCTTTTGCAGGTTGGCCATCTCGGCCTTCATTCGCTCGGCTTGTTCGCGTGTTACGCCTGCAGGTGGCTTCTTTGCAGCCGGGTCAACCAGGTCTGTGGCGTCAGATGCTGCGAGGATCGCCTCGACATAGGGCACCGTGTAGTTGTTAGCCGCGATCATCAGTTCCGCCGCCTGAATCTGCCGCAGGGGCTTCATCTTCCGCAGGGACCGGAAGCTGTTGATCGGGCAGTGCCGGGCGTTCAGCAGTTCGGCCGCCTCCGGACAAATGCCGTTCAGCAGGGTCCGCTTCTGTCGGATCAGCGCGATGTTCACATTCAAGGCTGCCGCGATGCGGGCCTCCGATACGCCGCGCTCGACCGCGCGCAGGATCATCTTGTGCTCCTGGATCGTGGCGAGGCGGCTGATGCGCTTGTTGTAGGTGAAGGATTCGTCGTCGGTCGCCACCAGGCAGGTGACGGTCGTCTCGCCCATTTCCTTCAGAACATGCAGACGAACATGGCCATCCAGAAGGATGAAGGATCCGTCCTGCCCTGCCGCGCGGGCGACCACCGGCGGTTCGATCAGCCCGACCGCGCGGATCGACGCGGCGATCTGCCCATATTTCTGACTCTTGGGCACGGTGACTGGCAACTGCTTGACCGGAAGGATCGCATCAATCGGGATCGTGCGCAGGTTCGCCTCGAATCCCGGGCTCTTCGGCGGAGGCATTTTTCCTGTCTGTGTCATGCTCTTGGTTCCCGCAACCCGTCGATGATGATGCGCGGCAAGCTGTCGAGGCCCTCGGCACGGAGCAGCGTCAGAAAGTTCTCGTCCTTCAGCAGAGACTGAAATGCCGCATCGAGAAACAGCAAGCTGCTGCGCGTCGACTGCGCCCTGCGGACCATGTCCTGCTGACGCTCGGCCTCGGCGCGATAGGCTTTGACCAGCGCAGCAGATGTCATTCGCGCTCGTGGCTGTTTGTTGCGCGCACCACCTCGCTGCTTGCCGTGGCGCTGGCGCAACTCAACCAGCCGCCGCGCCTCCAGCAATTTCTTTCCGCGCAGCTCACCGGAGGCATAAGCAGCCTCGAGCGCCTTCTGCACGTCCTTCTCCTCGGCCCGAGTGATGTAGAGCGCGACGCTGAGCGGCATCTGCCCGGTCTCGACCGCGATCAGCAGGCGTTCTTCACCGTTGGCGATCAACTCGCCAATTTCATGGACATAGGCGAGGGAAAGTCCCGTCTTGTCGGCGATCTGATGGTCCGAATATCCCCGGTCGCGCAAGATGGCGATGTCCTGCAACAGCTCGAGAGGACGTTGCTGACGTCTGGCGATGTTCTCGATCACACTGCGCAGTAGCCGTTCGACCTCACTTGCCTCTACAACGATGGCCGGGATGTGGGTTTCCCCAAGGGCGACATAAGCCTCCATCCGACCCTGACCGCAGACCAGACGATAGGACACTCCCGCCTCTTCATCGACCCGGGCGACGGTGATCGGCTTTTTCAGCCCAACCCTGCCGATACTGTCGACAAGCGCGCGGAAGGTCTTTTCCGAGCGTTCGCGCGGGTTCTCCACCGTGATGGCGGAAATCGGGATGATCTGCACTTCGTCCCGCATCTCGACTTCGCTCACCATGGTGCCACCTCGGCAACCGGTACGCGGCGGGCCATGTCGAAGAAGAAATCCAGCGTTTCAAATCGGAAAGCGTCCAGCATCAGTCCATTCTCCTCAGCAAGCCCCAGGGGTTTTGTTCGCATCTCGAATTGGGGCAGCAGGTAATAGTCGAGCGCAGCGGTATTCGTTCGGTCCATCCGGATGGCGATGGTGATGTCGGGCACGAGGCCGGTGTCGAAACGGATTTTCCAGCGCAGGCCGCCGGTGGAGGTTTCGCGGCAGCGGGCGACGGCGACGGAGGCGGTGAATTCGCCATTGATCGTCAGCAGGTCGGTCGCCGGATTGCGCGTCACGGTACCGCCGGGTCGGGTGATCTCGTGGATCACACGCTCCACCTCGTCGCCGTGGAACAGCCGCAGCAAGCGGTTCACTTCGATGTAGTGGTAGTCCCGGTCCGGTGTGAAACCGACGAGGGAATAGGCCCGGATCAGGCTGCCGAACCGGTGGGCATAGGCGCCGCTGGACGGCATTCCATCGGCCTCGTCGATCACCAGACCGGATATGTAGCCGTGGCGCTGGAACAGCCGCGTCAACCGTTCCAACATCTCGTCGTCCGAGAATCGGCGGTTGCGGGCGGCTATGATCGCCTGCACCTTTTGAAACTGTTTCGGCTCGACGATGGCATCGAACGCCCCTTCCGAACGGATCCACATCTCAGGGTCATTCGCCACCCGCTTCTGCTTCAGTTTGAAGGAGCGGCGGTTGTAGACGTTGTTGCCGATGTATTTCTCGTTGGTCAGGATCTGATGGACCGTTGCCCGGGTCCAGGCCCGGTCGAGATCGGTCAGGATCCCGCGCTCATTCAGTTCTGCGGCGATTTCGCTTTCCGAACGGCCGTGCTTGAGGAACCGGTTGTAGATCCAGCGCACCGTCCGGACCTCGGCGTCCGGCCCGGGCA